>DASQPM010000001.1:0-5545 GCA_035643935.1 Pyrinomonadaceae bacterium
TTGACGCGACGACGTCTGGCAAAAGCTTTCCGGTAGCGATGTAGTCGAGGAAAAAGAGAGGGCGCGCGCCCTGGACCAGAATGTCATTCACACAATGATTGACCAGATCGCGCCCGATGGTGTTATGGATACCGACAACGAAGGCAATCTTAAGCTTAGTGCCGACGCCGTCCGCCGACGCAACCAGGACTGGCTGGCGAAGATTCGGAAAGGCGCCATCAAACATTCCGCCAAAACTGCCAATCTCGGAAAGCGTTCGCGCATTGAACGTCTGCTTCGCGAGCTGCTTGATCCTGTCGGTTGCACGCGTCGCCGCATCAATATCAACGCCGGCATCTGCATATGAAATTGGCTTTGTCATAGATTCGTAAATCGTGAATCGTAAATCGTAAATAGAAAATCATGGACACCTGGCGCCCAAATAGATGTTGATAGGCGAGCCTTGAACCAGGCGCAATTCTTTGTTTTCACTATTTACCATTTACCGTTCACTATTTACCGCTTTTCTTCGGGGGTGGCCCAAAATCACCATAAGCAATGAATCCTGAGCGTGTCGAATCATCCTTCTGAGCGGTTCGTCCAGCCCACACGTCGACCGCAGTTTCTTTTGCAGTCTTGATTACATAATCGCTCTCTTTGCCGCGGGTCGTAATCGTTATTTCGCCTTGCAGGTCAGTCCTAAACAACTTCGCCTTCGCAGCTTTCAACCGATCCAGCACCACTTGCGAAGGATGGCCATAACGATTCCATTCGCCACAGGAGATAATGGCCACTTCCGGCTTGACGCGATCGACGAAGTCCTGCGCCGTCGCATACTTCGAACCGTGATGGCTGACCTTCAAAATCTTTGCTCTCAGGTTTACGTCCTTCGTCAGCATGCGGTGTTCTGTTTGTTCTTCAGCATCGCCCGTCAACAACATTGAGAAGTCGCCATAGTCGAGCCTTAGGACAATCGAATTTGCGTTTGGCAGGTTGCCGCCAGTCTTCATCTGGTCTCTCGTAAACAGCGGTTCGGTTGGCGCAAGCACGGTTAACTGGGCACCGCCGCCAATATCATATTTCGTGCCTGCCTGGGCTTTCTGATAGCTTGCGCCACTTTGCGTCACGGCATCTTTGTACTCATCGTAGAATTTTGTAATTGAATTCGACTTGGCTGGTGATGCTGGCGCGGGTTTGTAGTTCTTACCCAACTTTTTATTTTGAGCGGCTTTTAGATTCTGCTTCGGCGCCAACGATTCAGGAACGTCCGGTCCAGTTCCGTTATCGATAACGCGCAAGACTTTTGTGGCCTTGATTACTTCGTCTGCGCCGCCAATGTGATCGGGATGAGGATGAGTGGCAATGAAATAGTCGAGCTTCTGCACGTTGTAACGCTTTAACGCTTCCAGCACCACTTTGCCTTTGTTTGTGTCGCCGGCATCGATCAGCACCGACTTGCCCGTAGGCGAAATAATCAGAATTGAGTCGCCTTCAACTGGGCCGACATCGAGAATGTGAACCTGGAGTTCTTTTCCGGATGGTGTGGGTGGTTTTGTTTTCCACCAGGGAACCACATATTTCCAACTGATGTAGCCGGCCGGAATCAGCAACAGAACCAGAACCGCCCCCGCGCAGCCGCATCCTTTTGTCGCTCGACTCACTGCATGTTCCTTGTGATTTGAACTGAAAAGGGACTAAACCGCCAGGTAGCACAGACTTTACGGACCACAGGCTGAAGCCTGGGCTACTGGCCTAGTTGTCAGCCGCTATAATTTCGTGATCGCGCTCCCACATCGTCTCGGCTTCGCTGGTGATGCGCGTTGGATACTGTTCGTTCCAACAGGCCACACACGACGAATCACGTCTGATGCCAATCGCTTCAATCATTCCCTCGAGCGAAAGGTAACCAAGCGAATCGGCTTCGATAAACTTGCGAACTTCTTCAATCGACATTTGCGCGGCAATCAAGTCAGCTTTATTGGGCGTGTCAATGCCGTAGTAACACGGACTGATGGTCGGCGGACAACTGATGCGCATGTGGACTTCGGCGGCGCCCGCTTCGCGCACCATCCTCACAATTTTTTTGGAAGTCGTGCCGCGCACAATTGAATCGTCTATAAGCACCACGCGCTTGCCTTCGATCAAATGCCGCACGGGATTGAGTTTGATGCGCACGCCGAACGAGCGGATCGACTGCCGTGGCTCGATGAAAGTGCGGCCGACGTAGTGATTGCGCACCAGACCAAAACGAAAACTGATCCCGCTTTGCGCGGAATAGCCGATCGCCGCCACCGTGCCTGAATCAGGCACGGGCACCACCAGGTCCGCATTAGCCGGCTGCTCAATGGCCAGGCGCTTGCCCAGCTTGTGTCGCGATTCGTTTACCGAATGACCGTAGATCAGCGAATCAGGCCGCGCAAAATAGACGTGCTCGAATAAGCACATCGAATTCTTTTGTGGCGGCAAAGGATGTGACGAACGCAAACCATCCTGACTGATCACCAGCATCTCGCCCGGTTCGACGTCGCGAACATACTGCGCCTCGATGAGATCAAAGGCGCAAGTCTCTGAGGCCACCACCCAGGCATCTCCCAAACGTCCCAGTGCCAGCGGACGAAAGCCGCGCGGATCGCGAACCGCGATCAATTCGGTGGGCGTCAAGAACAACATCGAGAATGCGCCTTCAGTGTCACGCAAAACTTCAGGAATCGCTTCGCGAACTGACGACGCTTTCGATCGCGCTACGCCATGCAGAATCACTTCCGTATCCGAAGTCGCAGAAAAGATTGCGCCTTCACGTTCCAGCTTGCGCCGCTCTTCCCGTGCGAACGGCAAGTTGCCGTTATGACAAACTGCAATCTGACCGTGCTGGCAGGTCACTAAAAATGGTTGTGCTTCGCGTATCGACACTTCGCCCGCAGTTGAGTAACGCACATGACCAATGGCGCTGGCGCCCGGCAAGCGATCCAGCGTCGATTGATCAAATGCCTCTGCGACGTGGCCCATCGCGCGCTCCAGCCGCAACTCGGCGCCATTGGACGCTGTGATGCCACACGATTCCTGACCGCGATGCTGTAGTGCGTACAGTCCCAGGTAGGTCAATCGCGCGGCATCGGCGTGTCCGTAAATTCCGAATACTCCACACTCATCTCTGAATTTGTCCTGCGTTGGTTCAAACTGCACTGGTTATTCCTTTTGTTTGGAGAATCTCATCCGCTGGCGACGCGAGCTTACTTCGCATTAACAAACGTTTCAACTCGGCAGCCTTCCATCCACGGATACACAAAACATTCTCAGTTGGGTATCATAAGTTTTGCTAACGTATATAAAGTCGGCATCTCCGATTGCACGGCAATGGTAAGCCGGAAACAAGAACGCTTTATGAAATGCATTTTTTCCATTATGTTGCTGGCTGCGTTCGCAGTTGCTTATCCAAATTTCCTGGCCGAAACGTCCGCCACGACCAATCCTGGCGCGTTGCCAGCGGTAAACGCGGAGCAACTATACGCAAAGCAGTGCGCCTCGTGTCATGGTAAGGATGGTCGGGCTAAGACGATCAAGGGCAGATTGAAACACGCGCGCAACCTTAGCGATGCCGAGTGGCAGGGAAAAGTCAGCGACGAGCGTATCTTCAATTCCATAACTAACGGCAAGGAGAAGATGCCGGCTTACGGGAAAAAACTCTCCCAGGAGCAAATTGAGGCACTGGTTACCTACGTTCGCGCTTTTAAGAAATAGCGAGTTATGTTTGCGCAAGCGTTTGATCGTTTGCGCAACCGCAAGCTGAGACTTTTTGGTTCCATCTAAGTGAAACTCCCAGGCATATTATCGCGCTTAACTGTCTTGCTGCTGCGAGCAACGCTCGTTGCCGCGCTATTGTTTTCCGGTTGGTTGATTTACTCGAAACTCCCGCATCGCGCAAACCCCGGCGCCCGGGCGTCCCGCAATGAAACGACATTGCAGATCATGTTGCGACCCGCCGGCATTAACGCAGCGTCACTGGACATTCCCGTGGAACTGTACCCGGTTGATATCGTTGCCGTGCGACACGAATACTTTACCGAGCGGCGCGCCGGCAAACGCTTTGATGATTTCTTGAACGAGCGTATGCAGGGTCGCCGTCCTGTCAATGCCAAACTGGATAAAGATGGGCAGGCGACGGTTGTGGTCGCCGCGGGCAGTTGGTGGCTAAACGCTATCTTACCGGGTGACGAAGATTTGGAGTGGCGGCTGCCAATTAATGTTGTCGGCAGTAAACAGATTGTGGAACTCACCTCACAAAACGTCTACACGCGCACGAAAAGTTTCTAAGATCTGGTCAGTAGTCAGTTGTCAGTTGTCAGTTGCATTCAACGATCAGGCTTGAATAACACCCGTTCTTACTTCCAACTAACAACTGACCACTGACAACTGACAAACCGCAATGAAAGCTCTTCGCGTAGACAAGAAAAAGCTGGCTGTTCGCGAGGTTGAAAAACCTGCACGGGAAGGCGAAGCGCTCGTGCGCGTGCTGCTTTCCGGAATCTGCAATACCGATCTGGAAATTGCGCGCGGTTACGCCGGCTTTAAGGGGACGATCGGACACGAGTTTGTCGGGGTCGTTGAAGCAGCCGCCGACGCAAAGCTAATCGGCCAGCGCGTAGTCGGTGAAATAAATGCCGGCTGCGGAAAGTGCGCGCTATGCAGCTCAGGCGATCCGCGTCATTGCCCCGAACGAACAGTGCTGGGAATCGTTGGACGCGACGGGGCTCATGCGGAATTTCTACAACTCCCGCAAGCCAATCTTTTTACAGTTCCGGATATGGTGCTTGAGGAGCACGCTGTTTTCACCGAGCCACTCGCAGCCGCGTGCGGGGTCATGGAATGTGTCGAAATCAAACCAACGGATAATGTCGCGGTGATCGGTGATGGCAAACTTGGTCTGCTTTGCGCCCAGGTAATTGCGCTAACAGGCGCGCATGTGCTGTTGATTGGCAAGCATGCTGAGAAGTTGCGCATTGCTGAACGCCGGGGCATCGAAACGGCAACGCCGAAGGTTGCTGCAAAGCGCAAGCGCGAATTCGACGTGGTGGTCGAAGCCTCCGGCTCGCCATCGGGCTTTGCAGGCGCACTTGCATTGTTGCGGCCGCGCGGAGTGCTGGTGTTGAAGTCAACTTTTGAAGGCAAGGCAGAATTCGCCCAGGCGCCATTGGTCGTTGACGAGATCAGCATAGTCGGCTCGCGCTGCGGCCGTTTTCAGCCGGCACTGGATCTTCTCAAAAAGGGCGCTATCGATATCGACAGTTTGATAAGTGAAGAATATCCGCTCGCGCGCGGGCTGTATGCGATGGAGCGCGCCGGAAAGAAGGGCGCGCTCAAGGTGTTTCTTCGGCCCTGAGATCCATGACGCAAGGACCGCGAAAGAAGATTTTCCTTTATCATTTGCCATTCGCGAATTCAGATTGGAAGTGCAACAGAACATTGTTTGAAAAACACTTCGTTAGGGGTCCTATAGCCAAGCGTCTTGCGAGGCCGGTTATTTAGTAAGTCTTCCACCTGTTGCAGGTCGCTGTTTGTGATCCTAGCG
>DASQPM010000002.1:0-7795 GCA_035643935.1 Pyrinomonadaceae bacterium
GTGTTTCGGCCGCATGCATCATCAACGGCAATTTTTCAGCGAGCGCAAACTGCGCAATCAACTCCAACTGTGGAGCGGAAACTGTGTATGGAGCATGTGGCGACACTCCACACTTCACTAGCGCTGTCTCGCATTCACGCAGTCGAGCGATTTTTGCCTGCAGCTTCGCAAAGTTCTCATCTGCCAAACGCGGGTCCGGGCCAAATGATTCCTGAAACACTACGCCGCGCAGACCGATGGCGCGCAGCGCATTCATGCTGTCAAACGCTGCGTCACTCGCGTCCGCGACGCAGGTGACACCTGCCCGCGCAGCCTCGCAGGCTCCCCACTTCGCCGACACATTCAAATCGTCTGCGGTCATCCGCTCCAGCCGCGCGACAGTTAGCCTTCTCAACCACGCGAAGAAGTCACCTTCTTCGTTTTCAAGAAAGCCGCGCATCGCCGTTAGTTCCAGATGTGAATGGCTATTGATGAAACCGGGCACGATCGCTGCTGCTCCAAAGTCCTGGACTGCTGCTTCCGGAAACTGTTCGAGAAGTGCCGGGCGATTGCCGACGGCGACAATGCGATCGTCGCTGACGGCAATTCCGCCATCAGGGAAAGGCGCAGAAGAAATGGGCACGATCCATTCAGCGCAGTAAAGTGTCGTCATTAGTTGCGATCCACGAGGCGCCAGAGAATTCTTCAGGGAGTTTAACGCAGGCGCTGCAAATCAGCGCGCCGGCGAGACCGAGTTTTGCAGATTTACATTTAGGGGGTGCCCTTTCAATTTTCGATAGCGGTCGAGAATGGAAACGACGTAGGCGTGTGTCGATGGAATGTCGATGTTGTTAATGAATTCTTCACCGGAAAGCGGTTTTCCTCCCGCCGGCACCTTATTCCATTCAGCGGCGCGACTGGGACCCGCATTATAAGCCGCGATCATGCGCGCCTCGGCATCCGGCGTGTCGCGATACTGCTCATAAAACTTTTCCAGATACCAACAGCCGATCTGGATGTTGCGCTCAGGGTCGCTAAGTTGCGCTGAGGGATTTTCAGCCATCTGCCGTTCGAGATCCTTCATGCCGGTTTCAGTGGCCCAATCGCGACCAACCGCGGGCGTGATTTGCATCAGCCCGATCTCGCCATCCTTGCCGCGTTTCCAGGGACTGAAATAGGTCTCCTCGTAAATTATGCTCCAGACTAAATTGGGATCGAGACGATAGATGCCGGCCTGCCGCGCAATCAGCGCATCATAACGATGGATCCAATATTGGTTGAAAAAATATGAACCGATCGCGATCGTGAGGACAATGAGGATTACAACAAGGACACGTTTCATTTAGTCAGTCGTCGGGTAACTGCTGATCTTTTGAAGGGTAGTTAGTGAGTAACACGCATTAGTTTCGGCGTCGCAGACGGCCCCAGAAATCTGCCGGCGAACATGAAATGTCGACTCCCTCGTAACGAGAACGCAGTGCCAACTCATCAAGCACATGGCCCTGCAACCAGATTTCCGCGTCCAGGGTTGCGCCCGGCACTAAGCTGTCGCCTCGCAATGAGCGCTGGTTAACCAAAATCTCCAGATTCATGCGCTCGAGATCGACATTGATCCAGTAGAGGTCGCTGCCCGAAAGCGGATTCTTCAGCGGCTTGCAGGCGACCACGCGACCAGACAAACTCCAATCGTTTTCGTGTGCCGCACGCGAAGGAGCAGCTTTATCCAACGGCAACCAACGCGTTTTCGCTGGACCAGAACGCACGCGCGCGCGATAGGCCAAGCCGCAAAGTCCGACATGCAACTCCTGCGCACGAAAGCCGCCAGGACCAACCTCAGTCAGGTTTTGCAGCTCAAACAAAACTTCGCAGTCGGTGCCCTCGCGATAACCATGGACCACGGCCTCGCCTTCTTCATCATATTCGGTCAAGGCCCACGGCGTAATTGTTTGAATGTAGCGAGCGCGAAAACCGGGACGGCAATCGGCATAAAACACGTCGCCGCTGCCGGATTCGTAGAGCACCGTCCAAACTTCCAGGCCTTCGCCCAGTTTCCAGCAACGGCCATGAAGCACGGCGCCGCGACGATTCAGTTGCGTGGCTTCCCCCTGATCGCCGGCGCGTTCGGCGAGATAATTAAAAGCCTTCTCGCTTGGCACTTCCAGCCCGATGGTTTCAAACGTTGCGTTCATAAATTGAACAAGTGGATCTCAGCAGCACCGTCGCACTGACGGTCTTATCGAGACTTGCCAGCGCGTTTTCTCGGTCTCTCGTCAACCTCAACTTCCAGATCCTGCGGAGGCACATGCGTCCGCTTGCCGCGAATAATTCGCTCGGGCCCGCGCGGGGGTCGGATTCCCGATCGTACTAACTCTGCGAAAAGATCTACATCGTAGTCTACTTCACGAGACATCTCCTCGCGAATCGCATGGAGTACTTCCAGAAATTTTGGTCGTCGGTACATGCAGAAATTTATTTGCCGGTTTCAGTAGCTTCGGAAACGAGAAACTCCGGCGTCACGATCATGGGAACATAAAAGCCGGCGGCAGTGTTAAAGAGGCGAATGCGGGCCTGCCGGCGAACATTTGCCAAATGACCAAAGTTCCAGGTCAACAAGTAATCGATTTTGTGAACCGATGCAATGGCTACGTGCATAGCGTCGGCAATATATTTGCGATGAAAAATTCCGCGCGAGATATAACCTTCGGCCAGTATCGAAGCTTCCTCGGCTAGCTCGACCTGTTCAAGATCGGCAATCAAATTCAAATAAGAGGAGCGGTGCGGTTCTGCTACGCGCTCTAATTCTCGGGTGACCAGGGGTGAGATGACGGCGCGATAATCAGGCATCTCGTGTTCCCACCAGCGAATCGTCAAGTCGCGCCGAAACGGCTCGCCATTATCAAGGTAAGCTCCGATCACCGAGGTTTCCAGATAGAGACTTTGCTTCATAACGCGGGTCACATTGGTTGCACAGTAGGACTGTCGCCCGTCTTTGCAGTCTTTTTCAATGGCTCCAGTCTAATCAATGCCCGATGGAAATCAAACGAAACACGATAATGGCCGAGGAAATTTCCGCCTAGAATTCCGTTTTGCGTAAAGCCCGCCGTTTCATTTACCGGCTCCATATCCAGAATGGCAGCAGTGATTTGTTCGCGCGTCAGACCGCCAATCATGACTTTTGGCAACAGCACAGTCTTTACGTCGTCTGCTATTCCAGCCGCGCCGTAAACTCGCATGCGGACCGGAGCGATATAACTGTTGAGGTCTTCATCGGTCACAAGTTTTTCCGAAACGACGGAGACGCTGGCGCCGGTGTCAACAATGAAGTTGAGCGGTTTGTCGATGCCTTCGAGCCGCACTTCCCCGCTGAGAAATCCGCTGGAAGTTGTCCGCACTGGTATTTCGACTATATCTGTTCGAATTGGGCCGGCGAGTGCCGCAGGTATTTGATCGTTATCATCCGAACCTGATTGTTTCTCCAGGGTGAAAATTCTTTCACCATAGTCCACCGAGGCGATAAACTTGGAGATAACTGAGAGACCGAGATAACCATCTACAGGAATTCTATTGTCATAAAAATGGCGAATATAAACCGGCACGCTCGCCACTTTCACGTCACCCAATTCCAACGACGAAAGAAAACCGTAAACGATTTCAAATTTCCCCCCGCCGCCAACGGCGCGCGCCAGACCGCCGCGCGCGACCGGACGCAGCCCCAGCTTCTTTGCTGTTTCCTCCGAGATAACAGACATTCCTGAGCCGCTATCAAGCACGAAGCGCAGAAACTCTTTGCTGCCATTGACGCGCACTTTTAGCAGCGGTCGTCCGTCAATTGACTCAAACGGCATGCTTGTCCTGTTTCCGTTTGGCGAGTACAGCACACCCTGGTTGCCAAGGTAACGCAGGAAATCGATCAGACCGCGGATGCGCGCGCGACGGTCGGCATCGGTCTTCGGCGCGATGATCAAAAACCGCTCATAGGCATCCGCGGCCTCTTTATATCTTTCATTGCGCGCGGTTGCCTGGCCCAGGTTAAAGATGTAATCCGGTTCATCGGAATCCAAACTCACCGCGCGTCGCAGCCCTTTGATGGCCGCGTCCATGCGGTTCTCGTAAAAATCCACCATGGCGAGCCCGGCAATCGCCAACGACTCGTTTTCCTCAAGACTGAGCGCGGTGCGGAACTCTTCAACTGAATTCTGGAAGTTACCGGAAGCCAGGATTGCAGCCCCTAGCAAAGCGTGCGCACGGCTGGAAAGCGGCTCGGCTAGAATCACTCTTGCGGCCTGATCATAGGCGTCTTGCAGATGCCGCTGTTTCAACAACGCAAAGCTCAAACCCAAACGTGCGTCCTTGTCGCGCGCGTCTTTAGCAAGCAACTCGCGAAACATTTTTTCCGCATTCTCAAAGTCACCATCGCGCAAAGCGCGATCGGCGCGCGCGCGCACCTTTTGCTCGCCACCGGCAGACACTGGTCCAACAAAGGCCAGACAAATCACAAAGGCCGCGAGAAACTCTGCGGCCAATCTGCATCGCCTGTTTTTCATCTGGCTAAACTCCTTGATCCATCCGCTTTCATGGCTTTCGCCTCAGGGGAAGTAACAACTGTTTGGTCGCCGGTCGCCGCTACTTAAGAACTTTGCCGGTCTTCATCGACCAAAGCACCAAATCAAGTTCGTCGAAATCAATCTTGATGTCGCGCGCAAAAAGTTTCAACTTTTCTTCGACTTCCAGATAGCGCGTTCGCGTGGCGGGCGGTTTTGCTGTCTCAACTATTTGCAAATCCTGAAGACAACTCATCACATGTTTGTCGAGAATCGCATAGCCGCGGATGCCGATATTTCTTAGGAAATGACTCGATTCTTTGTAGCCCAGACCTTTGATGCGCTTTTCCTGGGCCAACCAATCTCTGCGCTCGATCGGATCGCGAAAACTTTCAAGTTTTCGCCGCAGTGCCATGTCGCAATGCTCGCGCAGATAATCGCGCGTGATGACGATATAGCCGGGCCGCTCCACCGGAAAGCGATGAGCGCCCGCGCTTCGCAAAGCCCGCGTCATCTCGCCTTGTCCGCCCTGGGTCAACAATGGCCTGACCGCATCGACAGCACTCAGTCCCATGCGCGCTGACGCGCCGGCAGTAAAAATGCAGAAGACGAGTTCCTCCCAAAGGCGTTCATCTGAGCCGTTCCGCCACAGGTCACGGAAGTCGTTGAGCCGCGCTCGAATCTCCTTCTTGCGCGCGGCGTGCGTGGCACGTATGTCTGCCGCAACAACAGGCTGATGATTTCGTCTCACTCGATTGTCAATACCCCGATTCTAGGTTTGCACTTCTTTTATTGTCAACGCAATTGAGATCCGGAGGTTTGTGAACGTAAGCGCAAAATATTTTTAAGACTAAGCACCGACATCTTCGTGGACGCAGGACGCATCGAAAGATTCTTCTCCACCATTACTCTCCCGCGGCATGTTATTATCGCCAGGTTCTGCTCATGTGTTGAGCAATAAGGGCCATGCATAAAGAGATACAGCAAGCAAAGATTTTTCTTTCAGTGCTTCTGCTGCTGTCAGGCGCCGCAGTTAGCGCCGGCCAGTCGCCGCTTCCACTGCCGACTGCATCACCAAAAGCAGATGCGTCACCAGCCGGCGCCGCCACCCAACAACTTGAAGGCACTGAGGAGCCATTAGTCTACGGCCTTCAGGCTGTGCTTATCGAAACGGTTGACGGAAAAACGGTATCAGCACAAGCAGCCGACCAAGCTTTCAATCCGGCTTCATCGATCAAACTCGGTCTGGCCCTGGTAGCGCTCCACAACTTTGGCCCACAGTATCGATTCACGAACGGCTTCTGGACTGACGGCACAATAAATAAAATTACTGGCGAGTTAAACGGCAACCTATATGTAACTGGGCGCGATCCTTCTTTCCATTATGAGCATGCGGTAATGATCGCGCGGCTATTAAATAACCTCGGCGTACGGAGCATTAGCGGCCACTTGGTCGTTGCTCCCGGCTTCACGATGAATTTCAGTTCGTCTGCACGCCGCTCCGGTGAATTGCTTTATGACACTCTGGACGCGTCGCGTCGATCTGGTGAAGCAACGCGCGCGTGGATGTACGAGCGCATGGCGCTCGGTGACCAATCAAGTTTACAGACAGTTCCGAGTGTCGCGGTCATGGGTGACGTCATGGTGGGCTCGGCGACGTCGGGAGCCAAACTGATTCTCACGCACAACTCCAGCAGGTTGATAGATGTGCTCAAGGTACTTCTCTGCTATTCGAATAATTTCATGGCCGAGCGAATCGGCGATGGACTCGGTGGTGCGCAGTCAGTTAGACGCTGGATCATCAGTCTGGTTGGAGTTGCAGAAAACGAGATACAGCTTTCATCGGTGAGTGGTTTGGGAATTAATCGCGTAACTCCGCGCGCCATGATGAAAATTTTCAGGGGGTTGCGGAACGAACTTCAGAAGAACAAACTCACACCCGCCGACATCATGCCGGTTGCAGGCATGGATCCCGGCACGTTGGAAGAGCGCTTTACCGGACCTGCCTGGGAAGGAAGCGTAATCGCGAAGACAGGGACATTAGTGCGCACTGACGGCGGCGCGAGTTCGTTGGTTGGGCAGATGAAGACGGCAAGCGGAGTCTTACTTTTTGTAATCATGAACCAGCGCGGTAGCGTGTTGAGGTTTAGACAGAACCAGGACAACCTTGTAATGCAAGTGCAGAACAGTCGCGGCGGACCAGTATCTTTCGGCTACAAACCACGTGTCCTGGCAATGAAACTGGCCGACACACAGAGCGTCTCGGCATCAGCAAACGAGTTTGAGCCCAACTTGAAAAACGGCACGAGCCCACCCTAAAAAACAGATCATTAATCAGATCAGCATTGCGCCCCGCCAATCAAACGATCGACGGGGCGCTTTGCCGTCCAACCGCGAGCCTGGCGTGCGGCACCATGGTCCACGGAGGACGATCCTTTCGGAGCAGGACGAATGGCCGTCCGGATAGAAAGAACCCTGCCTAATCAAAAAGACGAAGCCGACTCCGTTTCCACACTACGACGCAGCTCAAAAGCTCTAGCAGGAGAATTGTGTTTCAGGCTTTGGGATAGGAAGCGCTCTTCCTTCGTCGTTACCTTAAGTGACGAATCGTAAGGTTCGCCCCGCTCCTTATGAGGAAGTTATTGATGTTTTTAGTCACTTTTGTAACTGGCATACCTGTTGCGATGGTGGTCGCGGCGATCTATGGACCATGCCGCACTGATTGTCCCTCGGAGGAATCATGAAGACTAAGAACAAAACCAGCTTACAAGGCAGAGCAAAACGCGATGATCGGACGCGCGGGTTCACCAATATTCAAATGGTGATAACGGTTGCCTTTATGGCCATCGTCACCTCAATGGCCCTTTTCGGCATTAACTCAGCGAGGGCTTCGGTGCGTCTTACAGGGTCCACTCGCGAGTTGGCGGGGTATCTCGAAAAAGCTCGTTCAAACGCGGTTCGCCGTAATGGGACTTCGGTGGTGACCATCGTAAACACCAACAGTTACTCCGTAACGATGGATTTTGATAATGACGGCGCCACAGAGACGCGCACGATTACTCTTCAGAACGGTGTCACCTTTCCCTCGAACATGGTTGGCATCACAGCTACGTTCGATTGGCGGGGACGTGTGGCAAGCCAGATTGGCTTTACTTTGACAAATGACCGCGGAGCAACAGCCTCGATCAATCTATCGGGATCAGGCGATGTCACGCTTGGTAGTGAGATCTTTCAAGACAGCGCCATAGCAGACGTTACCTTGAACTCAACCCCCT
>DASQPM010000003.1:0-2588 GCA_035643935.1 Pyrinomonadaceae bacterium
GCCTCCTTCGCGTCATCGTGAAGCACAACTAACGGCCAGTCAGCCAGCCAATCTTCTTTCGCCAGCCGCGCCGCCTGCTCCGCATCTTCCGTGTACGACAATCCTTGAATTACCAGGCAGCCGCCGCAAAACACTTCCACCGCTACAACACCATGCGGCAATTGACCATGAAACTCGCGCGGCAGGTCGCGTCTCGCTTCACCCAAGCCCAGCATGACCGCCTTGCTGCCTTCGTTCACTTTTCCGCTGGTGTAATCGAGCGTATCCATCGACACGTTTGCAAAGATGAACAGGTCCGTCGCCGGATTAAAGCGCGCGAGCGCATGCTCCAGCAGCTTCGGAAAATCGTGCAGGTCTTGCGCTGTGTCAGTGAGCAATAAAAATTTAGTTAACGAGAGTTGACCCTCACCGAGAATGCGAAACGCCGAAACTAACGCTTCCCGGTCGTAACGCTCGCGCACGACCGCCGCGCACAATGAATGAAATCCGGTTTCGCCGTAAGTCCATAAATCGCGAACGCCCGGCATCACCAGGGGAAACAAAGGCGACAACAACTTCTGAAGATAGTCCCCGATGAAAAAATCTTCCTGTCGCGGTTTGCCAACCACAGTCGCGGGATAGATCGCATCGCGACGATGAAAGACGGCCTCAACTTCAAACACCGGATAATCATGTTGCAGGGAATAGTAGCCGTAATGATCTCCGAAAGGACCTTCAGGGCGTCGCACCTGCGGTGGCGCCTTGCCAACCAATGCAAACTCTGCGGCTGCCGCCAAACGATGCGGGCCGCCAAGTGGATCCTGAGTTAGCTTCAACTTTTCACCTGCTAACAAAGAGGCGAGCACCAACTCAGGAACGTCTTCAGGCAGCGGCGCGATGGCCGCGAGCATAAGCGCCGGTGGACCACCAAGAAATGCCGTAACCGGGAGCGGCTGATTCATTTTCTCCGCTTCGTGATAATGGAAGCCACCGCCCTTTTGAATTTGCCAATGCAGCCCCGTGGACTGCGCGTCGAAAACCTGCATGCGATAGATGCCTAGATTGTGTTTCTTCGTTAGGGGATGCTCGGTGTAGACCAGCGGCAAGGTAATGAATGGACCACCATCTTCATCCCACGTAGTTAACACCGGCAATTCATTGAGCCGCGCGGGTTGATCCAGAACCTGCTTCACAGGCGCGCGTCGAGTGTTCTTAGTTCCCAGCCGCAGCAGCTCAAACGCCAGCGAACGATGCTGCCATAGTTCTGAACGGCGCGGCGGCAACAGTGACTCCGCTACGTGGGCCAGCTCACGCACCAGCCGTTCAGGTTTTGGACCAAAGGCAAGTTCAAGGCGGCGTGCTGTTCCGAAAAGGTTGGTAACGACCGGGTAGCGGCTTCCCTTCACTCGTTTGAACAAAAGCGCCGGGCCGCCACGTTCAATAACGCGGCGATGAATCTCCGCAGCCTCGAGATAAGGATCAACTTCCGCTTCGATGTTCAGGATTTCGTTTTCTCGATACAGGAGATCGAGAAATGTGCGCAGGTCAGGATGCATATTGGGAGACGGAGTATACCGCCTTCTGTAGTCGTGAGGAACTTCAATTGTAACGCTGGCGGGGGCAAGCCCACCTTCCCGACCATGAGCTGATCAAAAAGGCATTTGAACCTGGTTTGAGAGCCCTTCAAAGTGGGATTAATAACTGACTCAGAAGTCTCTCAGGTTGGGAAGGTGGGCTTGCCCCCGCTCTTCGCAATCGCTCAACTACTTGCTCGGTTGCTTAATCCGCAGCAGCGCTGTGTTCAAATCCATTTCCGCCACCGGTATCACTTCTACCTGCGGAAACTGTTTGCGCAGCGCCGGCAGAAACTCCTTCGCATTGCCCACCACGATGATGCTGGCGTTGCCGACCGCGAGATGAGTACCTGCAAACTTTTGCACGTCGCTCGCCGTAACTCCCTGCACGTTCGTGATGTAACGATTAATCTCGTCAAAGCTAATACCGTAAAGCGCCAGCGACGCCACTTGCGCCACGAGGCCGGAAGCAGTTTCCAGATTGCGCGCGAAGTTTCCAATCACCACCGCTTTGCGCGGTGTCAGTTCCAGGTCCGGAACGGCAGCCGACGACAAACGATCAATTTCCGACAACAGAAGTGCAGCCACCTCAGCGGCCGATTGGTTTTTGGTTTGGGCCGAAGCCAGGAATGGTCCAACCTCGCGACGCGTATCGAGCGTGCTGCCCGCTCCATAGCTAAGCCCGCGCTTTATTCTAATTTCCTGATTCAAGCGCCCGGAGTATCCGCTCAACATCGAGTTAGCAACCAGACCCCGATAATAATCCGGATCTTTGCGCTGAATTCCCGTGCGCGCTAACAACACCGCCGCCTGTCCGGCATCGGGTTTGTCGATGACCACCACTCGCGGACTTGCTGACGCTGGCAGCTTGCTGGGCGGTAATATCGGCAATGGAGTACTCGGCTTGGCCCAGTCGCCAAAATACTGCTGCGCAAGTTTGAATGCGTTGGCGGCCTTTAAGTCGCCGCCCAAAACGAGAACGGCATTATCCGGACGATAGAAACGGCGGTGATAAGTGACTACATCATTGCGAGA
>DASQPM010000004.1:0-3202 GCA_035643935.1 Pyrinomonadaceae bacterium
TCGCGTCCGTGCTTGGCGGCATAGGTCTTCACAAGTGCCCGGGCCAATTCTGACAAGTCTTCCGTACGTTCACGCAGCGGCGGCACTGCAATCTGCATAACGTTCAGCCGGTAGTACAAGTCTTCGCGAAAGCTTTGACGATTGACTGCGTCGCTCAGGTCAACATTGGTCAGCGCAATCAGCCGCGCGTCAACAGTAATCTTTTTTCTACCGCCCAGCCGCTCGAATTCTTTCGTTTCGATCACGCGCAACAGTTTTGCCTGGGAATCAGTCGAAAGATAAGCAATCTCATCAAGCACCAATGTCCCGCGATGCGCTGCTTCCAGGCGGCCCGGTTTCGCTTCATTGGCGCCGGTGAAAGCGCCTCGCTCGTAACCAAATAGCTCTGCTTCGAGCAAGCCGCTGGGCAGCGTCGCACAATCAATCTTCACAAACGATTGCGGCGCACGCGCCGACTTCGAGTGGATGTAAAGCGCCAGCGCATCCTTGCCCGCGCCCGACTCGCCGGTAATCAGCACGTTCGCATCCGTGGCTGCAACTCGATCAGCGAGACGAATCGCCTCGCGCATCGGTCCGGAACGGGCGACTATCTCAATCACGATTCGCTTCTCAAAGAACTGCTTGCCGAACTGCTTGTGTCGCCGGTTAATTCTCCCGACAACTCGACGCGCTTCGACTCGCGCCACAATCGCTCAAGGTCGTAAAACTTCCGTGCCTTCTCATCAAACACGTGAAAAACGAAATCGCCAAAGTCGAGCAAGATCCACTCCGCGCTTTTGTAGCCTTCGATTCGCGCCGGCGGTGTACCGGCCTTCTTCAGCGTTTCAAAGACTTCGTCCGAAATAGCCTGGACCTGTCGTTCGTTAGTGCCGCTGGTAATGACGAAGTAGTCGGTGAAGCTGGCGATTTCACGCAGGTCGAGCACAACGGTGTCGATTGCCTTCTTTTCGGAGGCCGCGTGTAGCGCCATCATCATTCGTTCATCGGGTTCTGAAGCAGCCGGCTCTTTGTTTGTGCTCGCCACCTCGGTGCGGACAATTGGTGTTGGATGCAGCGATTGCTCCCTGGCAGTTGAATTATGCTTCATTCGTATTTCTGTATAGCCCGTACTTTCTTATGTAATCAGCAACTGGTGGGGGCACCAGCAGTTCTAGTTTTTCTCCAGCCTCTTCACGCGCCGCCCGTCTAACCTCAGTCGCAGAAACATCGATCATCACGGCGTCGGTAACAAATATCTTGGGCGCTCCCGGTTCGACGACTGCAGAGATGTTGCGGCCACGCAAATCACTGATCTGATCCGCTGGCCCTGCAAAGCCTTCAACCACGATCTCGTGTCCCGGTCGCGTGACGACAACAAGGTTCGCCAGGGTCACGAGTCGCCGCCAGTCACGCCACGTGGTTATCTCAACCCACGAGTCGGCGCCCATCACAAAAAACAAATCGACAAACTCGCCGCAGCTCGAACGAAAGTGAGCGAGCGTGTCCACCGTGTACTGCCGCCCCGGCCCGTCCAGCTCAAGTCTCGAAACAGACAAGCGTGGTTCGTCTTGCGTCGCCAGTGCCAGCATTGCATAACGATCAAAAGCAGACGCTGCTTCCTGGCCGACTTTATGTGGCGCAAGACGGGCCGGCATAAACAAAAACTCATCAATTGCAAAGAACTCGGAAACTCTTCTGCCAATTTCCAGATGTCCCGAATGAACCGGATCAAACGTGCCACCATAAATCGCAATCCGCTTTCGCTGGTCCATAGCGTAGGACAGACATTCCTGTCTGTCCGTCCTTCTAATATGACTGGGACGTTCCGGTTGTCCTTTTTCAAAACAAGGCCAGGCAGGAATGCCTGTCCTACAGACTCAATTCAATCGTTTCGGCTTTCTTCTGCGCCTCGTTTATCTCATCCAGTTTCGCAGCCACGGCAAAGATCAGTTCACGTATTCCTTTGTTAGCCACTGCCGAAATGGCAAGAAACATTCGACCGTCTGCTTCCGCCTGTTTCCTTAAGGTTTCGAGCCGCTCGGGATCTTCAAGGGCATCGATTTTCGTGGCTAGTACAATCTGCGGCCGCTCTGCCAGTGCGGGATTGTAGGCGCGCAACTCATGATTGACTATCAGGTAATCACTAACCGTTTCACGTCCGGAACCCGAGGAAACATCCACCAGATGCAGCAGTAACTTAGTGCGCTCAACGTGACGGAGAAAACGATCGCCGAGGCCGGCGCCGCTGTGCGCCCCTTCAATCAGTCCGGGAATGTCGGCAACGACGAAAGTGCGATAGTCGCCCAAATCAACTACGCCTAAATTCGGCTCGAGCGTAGTGAACGGATAATCCGCAATCTTCGGACGCGCGGCCGAAATAGTTGAAATCAAGGTTGACTTTCCCGCGTTGGGAAATCCGACCAGCCCAACATCCGCCAAGAGTTTCAACTCAAGCTGCAGCTCGCGCTCTTCACCTTCGCTGCCACTCTGATGATAACGAGGTGCGCGATTCGTGGAAGTGGCAAAATGGGAGTTCCCAAATCCGCCGCGACCGCCGCGGGCAGCCAGCCAACGCGACTGGTCCGTCGCCAGGTCCTGCAAGAATTCGCCTGTTTCGCTGTCAAAGATCTGCGTGCCAACTGGCACTCGAACTGTTAGATCTTCTCCCTCGCGGCCCGAACAGTTTGAACCTTCGCCATGCCTGCCACGGGGAGCGATATGTTCGGGGTTATAGCGAAGATGCAGCAGAGTGTTGAGAGACGCATCAGCGACTATCCAAACATCTCCACCACGTCCGCCATCACCACCTGATGGACCACCACGCGGCACAAATTTCTCTCGCCGAAAAGCTGTGACACCGTTGCCACCTCCGCCGCCTTTTACTCGAATCTTCGCGCGATCAATAAACATCTAAAGCGAAAGCGACGCCGGCCTAAGTTCTTTTCGACTTGGCTCAGGCGTCGCGGGATAGCTCGACTTATTCCAAGTTCTAGGCAGAAGAAGCCTCCAATGGGTAGACGCTGATAAACTTGCCGGTGCGCCCTTTGTCTTCAAACTTCACCACACCATCAACCAGCGCGAACAAAGTATCGTCCTTGCCGCGTCCGACATTCTTGCCGGGCTTCCACTTGGTGCCGCGCTGCCGGGCGAGAATGTTGCCACCGAGTACCGCCTCGCCGCCAAACTTCTTCAGACCCAATCGCTGCGAATTAGAATCGCGGCC
>DASQPM010000005.1:0-3645 GCA_035643935.1 Pyrinomonadaceae bacterium
TAGCGAAACATTTGCCGCATCGCCACGATCCAACTCCGACCACGGTTTGATATCGATTTTCGGGTCGCTGGGATAAGTCGGAGTAGCCGCCGAAAGCGGCACGCTGATGTCATAAATGGTCATGAATCAAATCGCGGTTGGCAAGTGGTCGCGCGCCGCATAGTAATTGTCGTCTTTGAGAGTGTCAATCATTCTTGAAATAACTTAGTTTGAGTTCTTCTCAAATTTGAGACGCTTCCTGAAATAGTCGCTTGCGATGAGTGCGGAGCTTCGTTAGCATCGGAAAACAAATTGCCGGTCTGAAAACAAGAGGATGAAGTGAACGCTGAAAGCAAGCCGCAACTAGCTGCGTCGAGTTACTTAAATACAGCACCGCTGATCTGGAGCTTCAAGTACGGCTCGCGCAAAGACGAAGTTAGACTTGTTGACGCGTTGCCCTCGTCGTGTGCGGACCTTTTGGCGGGGCACAAAGTGGATTGTGCGCTCGTTCCCTCCATCGAGTATCAGCGGATCGAGGGCGCTAAATTGTTGCCGGGCGTTTGCGTTGGCTCGCGTGAGAAAGTGCGCAGCGTCGTGCTGGTATCGCGGCTGAATAATCTGAAGAAGGTGCGGACCGTTGCACTCGACGCTTCCTCGCGAACCTCCGCTGCGCTTGTCAGAATAATCTTCAAAGAGTTTCTGCAATTTGAGCCCGAGTGGACCACGCGTGCGCCCGATCTCAAACAAATGCTGCGCAATAGCGATGCGGCTTTAATGATCGGCGATCCGGCAATGACATTCGCGCGCGAGGGCCTGCGCGTTTGGGACATGGCCGCGCTGTGGCACGATTTCACCGGTTTGGGATTTGTCTTTGCGCTGTGGATGGTTGGAGCGACAAGCGGCACGGCCGCGATAGATTTCGCGCAAGCTTGTAAAGAGGGGTTGGCGCAGCGTAATGAAATCATCGACTACTATGAACAGAGCCTGGGACTATCCCGAAGCGAACTGGAAACTTATCTGACTGAGAACATTACCTTCTTTTTGGACGACGTTCTGCGGAAAGGTTTGGAGCTCTTTTATGAGCTGGCATATAAACACGGGCTTGTTCCGGGGCTCAAGCCTTTGAATTTGTAGAAAGCTGGGGATAGTATTCAGGCAAAGAGATCAAACCAAAAATGATCGAAGTCAAACCGATTCTTGAACGCGCACTCGCCGGCATTCGTCTGACCGCGGATGACTGTACGGCGCTGCTCGAATCGTACGATATCGCTGCCATTGGCGCGGCCGCCGATGAAATTCGTCAACGCCGGCATCCGAACAGCATCGTTACTTACATCATCGATCGCAACATCAATTACACCAATGTCTGCAACGTGGTTTGCACCTTCTGTGCGTTTTATCGCCGGCCAGGCGCGCCCGACACTTACGTACGCACCATCGACCAGATTTGCGAGAAGATCGACGAGACGATTGCTTTAGGCGGTACCGGTGTCTTGATGCAGGGCGGGCTGCATCCGGATTTTGGTATCGAGTGGTATGAAGACTTACTGCGCACGCTGCATGCGAAGTATCCGAACTTTCAATTGCATTGCTTCTCGCCGCCGGAGATTCACAACATTCATTTGATCTCCGGTCTCGATTACGAAACGATCATGCGTCGTCTGAAAGATGCCGGCCTTTACAGTTTACCCGGCGGCGGTGGCGAGATTCTTGACGACGAGGTTCGTAAGCGCGTGTCTACGAAATGCACAACGGACGAATGGCTCGGCGTAATGAGAGCAGTGCATCACGTCGGTTTGCGCTCGACTGCGACCATGATGTTTGGCATCGGCGACAACATCGAACATCGCGTTCGGCATTTGCAGCGGGTGCGCGATTTGCAGGATGAAACGGGCGGCTTTACTGCGTTTATTCCCTGGACATTTCAGCGCGAGAACACGGCGTTGGGCCGCCGCATTAAGGATGAACCGACCGGCGTTGATTATCTGAAGATGCTGGCAGTCTCGCGTTTGTTCCTCGACAACATTGAGAATTTCCAATCGTCGTGGTTGACGCAGGGGCTAAAGCTCGGCCAGGTGGCGCTGCGTTTTGGCGCCAACGACATGGGCTCGATCATGATTGAAGAAAATGTCGTCTCGGCCGCGGGCGCGCACAACCGCGCTGACGAAAAGATGCTGCGCTATCTGATTCGCGAAGCTGGTTTTGTTCCGCAACAGCGCGACATTCTCTACGTGCCAGTCAACCGCCAATCAGCACCCACTGATAACTTGCCGCGATCACAGCCGCTGGATGAATTAACCGTCGCCATAGCCGATTGACCTGCCGAAATCCTTACATTTCATGAGCCAGAAAACAGCCTCGATCAATACGCTGCTTTTCGATTGGGATGGCACCCTGGTCGATTCGGCCCAACTGGGCCTGGATGCGTTCGAACAGTCATTTGCGACACTTGGAATGAGTTTCGACCGCGAGATTTATGCGCGCGTTTATTCGCCTAACTGGTATTCAGTTTATGAAGCGATGGGTTTGCCGCAAGAGCAATGGCAGCGCGCGGATGAACTTTGGATTCAACACTATGGCGAACAAAACGCACAACTGGTCGAAGGCGCGAAGAGCACCATCGCTGCCTTAAAGGAGAAGAATTACCGCCTCGGCGTAGTTAGCAGTGGCAGTGATTGCCGCGTTACCCGCGAGATAAAAGAGTCTGGTGTTGCGGAGTTTTTTGAAGTTGTCGTTTGCAACGAGCAGATGGAAAACAAGAAACCGCACCCGGAAGGTTTACAGACGGCACTGCGCGCACTTTGCTGTACGCCGGAACACTCAGCCTACGTTGGCGACAGTCCCGAAGATATCGAAATGGGAAAACGGGCAAAAATGTTGACGGTGGGAGTGCGAAGCGAGTATCCGACGAGTTGGAAACTGGAAAGTTACGGTCCCGACATCTTCCTCAAATCCTTCAACGAGCTGCTAGATCATTTTTAGGTTTACTTGTAGGGTGAAAAAGAAGCGGGCTTAGAGTTGATCGGTGGCAGCAACCGAACGTTCCTTCAAAGTGTCGCGGAAACTCTCACGAACCAAGGCATTAAATTTTTCGGGATGTTCCTGTTCGGGCATCATCCGGCAATAGTCAAAAATCTCCAGACGCGCCTGCTTGTTCAATTCCAATAGAGCGATCCGTTTTTCCATCGACGTGGTCGCATCCTGTTTTCCCCAAACCAGGACTATCGGTTGGGTGAGTCGCGCAAAGGGCGCGCGCGTGTCGGTATTCAGGTAACCCGAAAGAAAGGCGGCGATTGCGTGTTGCGCGCCTGGCTGATGACTGGTCGCGTAAAAGTTGGTGACCAGCCGGTCAGTCACGCGCCGATGGTCGTAAAAAAGATTGCTGCGGGCATAATCGCGAATGCTTCGCTCGCTGGCCATCACGTTGTAAAACGATGTGCCCAGCACCGGCGATTGCAGCAATCCATAAAATGCGGCGCCGGCCATGCCCGGCCGGCGGTTGAGATTATCGGCGCCGGTAGGTGCATTGAGGACCAGCGCTTTGATCAGTTCGGGATGTTCGTCAGCGACGCGAATGGCGTAAGCTGCGCCGAGCGAGCTGGCAATCACATTCGCCGGATGCCCGGCCACGTCGCGCAGGAAATCAGCAATTAGTTCTACATAAAG
>DASQPM010000006.1:0-3572 GCA_035643935.1 Pyrinomonadaceae bacterium
TCGAAACCGCTTTTTACCAGGGTTGGGACCTGCACCCAGCGCAACTGCCGACGCGCTATGCTGCTGTCTATTCGTTTTTCCTGGAAAGCCTCGACGCGGCGTCCGAGCGCTTGAAGAACTTCGTACAGAAGGCGGCGAAGGCGACTTTGGTTGGAGACGTGTTCGATGATGCCGCAACGGGCCAGGGTTTGTTGAATTACTTCTTGCGCGCAATTAATTCCGGCGCGCTGAAGGAAGAAGAGGCGGTAGAACTTTCCGGGCTAACTGTCGCCGAATTGCGCTCTGGTTCGTTCGTAAAGATTCTGAACAACCGGCAGAGCTTGTAGTTCTGAATTGAGAATCAAGCAATTCAGAGTTGAGAATCAAGTAGTTCAGAGTACAAGCTTTAGCTTGAGTTGTTACGAGTCAGCAACCTAAAGGCTGTACTCTAAACTGCTTGAGTTTTCACCAATCAGCAACCTGAAGGTTGTACTCTGAACTGCTTGAATCATTGCGGGAGGATAGGATGAGAATCATTGTTAGCTTGCTTTTCGGCACGATGCTGTTGACAAACATTTCTGCAATGCAAAGACATAGTAACAGGAAGGTGGCAGGGGATCCTGACCTGGCGAAGAAGATCGCGCGTTTCGCGCCCACGACATTGACCGCCGATGTCTCAAAATTATCGGCGCGAGACGCCCGGGCGCTTGCCAAGATCATCGCGGCCGCGAAACTTTTGGATCCATTGTTTCTGCGCCAGGTGTGGAGCGGCAATGATGCGCTTTACGAAAAGCTCAAGGCTGACAAGAGTGTGGTTGGCCGCCAGCGTCTGCATTATTTTCTGATTAACGATGGGCCATGGTCGCGACTCGATAACAACGAGCCCTTCATCGAAGGCGTGCCGCGCGAGAAGCCAGCACAGGCTAATTTCTATCCGGACGACATCACCAAAGACGAGTTCAACTCCTGGCTAAACAGTCTGCCTGATTCAGAAAAAGAAAAGGCGACTGGCTACTTCTTTACCATCCGCCGCGACGCGAATGGCAAGTTGATCAGCGTACCGTACAGTCAGGAGTATCGCGAGTTTCTTGAACCCGCGGCCAAACTGCTGCGCGAGGCGGCAGCCTTGACGACCAACCGCACGCTGAAGGAATTTCTAAGTAAGCGCGCCGACGCATTTGCGTCTAACGATTACTACGCGAGCGACGTTGCTTGGATGGACCTTGATGCGCCTATCGATGTGACCATCGGCCCTTACGAAACTTATGAAGACGAACTCTTCGGCTACAAAGCGGCGTTCGAAGCGTACGTAACGCTAACCGATGCAGTCGAGTCTGCAAAGCTGAAAAAATTCAGCCAGCACCTGCAGGAGTTGGAAAACAATTTGCCGCTCGACGCGCGTTATCGCAATCCAAAACTCGGCGCGTCGTCGCCGATGCGCGTGGTGAACGAAGTTTTCGCTTCCGGCGAAGGAAACAATGGCGTGCAGACTGCAGCTTTTAATCTTCCCAACGACGAACGCGTGGTGAAGGAAAAAGGTTCGGCGCGCATCATGTTGAAGAACGTTCAGGACGCGAAATTCAACAAGGTCCTGATTCCAATTTCGCGTGAAGTGCTGACGGTCGCCCAGCAGAAGGATATTGCCTTCGATTCGTTCTTTACGCACATACTGATGCACGAGCTGATGCACGGCCTTGGCCCACACAACATTACGGTGGGCGGTCAGGCGACGACCGTTCGTTTGCAACTCAAGGACAAGTATTCTGCGATTGAAGAGGCCAAAGCGGATGTGACCGGACTTTGGGCGCTGCAGTATTTGATTGACAAAGGCGTTATCGATAAACAAATGGAGCGCACGCTCTACACCACTTATCTGGCGAGCATGTTTCGTTCAGTTCGTTTTGGATTGACTGAGTCGCACGCGCGCGGGGTGGCAATGCAGTTCAACTACTTCACCGACGAGGGCGCCATCAACTTTGACGAACGCACCAACAAGTTCAGCGTCGATAATGCAAAGATAAAAGACGCGGTGCGGAAACTGACGCACGAGCTGTTGACCCTCGAAGCGGAAGGTTCCTACGACAAAGCGAACGCGATACTCGATAAGTATTCGTTGATTCGGCCGCCAATGAAGGGGGCGCTGGACCGGCTGGCCAATGTGCCAGTGGATATTGAGCCGATCTTTCCGCTCGCGAAATAATTAGGACAGGCATTCCTGCCTGTCCTTTGGAGTGCGGCTTGACGCCGCTTTGGAGTGCGGCGGCTTGACGCCGCTTTTGGTTAGCCTCGCAATTTCGTAAAGGAAAACACCCGACTCTTTCCCATCGTTAAAAGCGGCGTCAAGCCGCCGCACTCCAAAACTACGCCCGCCGAATAAACTTCGCTGCGATCCAGCCCACCAGTATCAAAACCGCAAGGATGGCCCAGTTGTACTGGTCGCCGTAGGTAACGCCGGGAAAGTGATTGCTGATCATGAGAAAGACCAGCGGCACGGCCATGAAAGTGTTTTGCTTGGAACGCAGTTTTGCCTGAGCACTCAATGCATCATCGGGCTTTTGTCCGGCGTTGATCGCCGCAATCATCTTCTTTTGCGCCGGCAGAATGCGCATCCAGACATTCGCGGCCATGATTGTTCCCATCATTGCGCCCACATGAATGTAAGCCGCGCGCGCGCTCAGGTAACGAGTCAATCCATAAGTGAAAGCAACCAGCAAAACGTAGGCGACCACCGCGAACGCTTTTTCATTTTTACCGAGCGGCGACAGCATCAGCAGATCGTAAATAATCCAGCCGCCGATCATTGCGCCTACGCCGAGAGCGACTGCGGCGCCCACGCTGATGTCGCAAACATCCGGGTCCACCAGTGCGCCGCCACCGAGATAAAAGACCAAGATCATTAGCGCCATGCCGCTGAGCCAGGTCGTGCCTGCTTCCCAACGAAACCAATGCAGTGTGCGCGAAGCTAAATCCGGCACCTTGCGTTTCTCGACCACATAGAATCCGCCGCTATGGACCATCCAAATCTGCGCCGCGTCACCAATGTTCGCCATCGCCTTTTCTTCTTCACTCAGGCGCGCGTCGAGCCAGGTGAAATAGTAGGTCGTGCCTACCCACATGATGCCCGCAAAGACGTGCACCCAGCGGAAGATCAGATTCAGCCATTCGCTGATGGTTGGATTGAGCATGTTTTTGTGCAACAAACCTTGAAGGGTCTAATGAAACGTCTTCGACGCGTAGCGTCGGTGTGAATTTAGCCCGGCGTTTTAACGCCGGGATCGGGTTATGGCGGTTCCCGTCGCGTAGCGACGATTGACTCCGTCTCGAACGTCGCTACGCGACGCGGACACTTATTGACTTTTCCCGGCCTTGAAAGGCCGGGCTAAAGTCGTGCCGACGCTACGCGTCGAAACTTAACTGCCGCGGTATGTCGAATAACCAAAAGGACTGAGCAAAAGTGGAATGTGATAGTGCTGCGCTCCGTCGTCAATTCGGAAGACAACCGTAACCTGCGGATAAAAGCATTCGATATTGAGGCCCGAGAAATAAGTTTCGGTATCGAAGATTAACCGATAGGTGCCGCGCTCGATCGGCTC
>DASQPM010000007.1:0-2877 GCA_035643935.1 Pyrinomonadaceae bacterium
TTTCATATTAGTTCTTTTGTTTTTTTCTTAAATTGTTTTTCCGGTGGATGCTTTCACATTCAATTGATATGATTACTTTTAGTTCAGCCTCAGAATTTGCTCAATATCTGGTCCGTCAACTCCCGGCTCGGATGCCTGTGCCATCCTTGCCGTTCAGAAACCTCCGCACCTCCGGCAACAGCCGGACATCAGCTACAAATCTTGCGAGCAAGGGCGAACCATTGTCTTTCCGCCAAACAAGAGAAAATGGCAGCGGCACATTCAAATCTATTACTGTCAGCAAAGCCACGCCTTCGGGACATCGCCAGCGTGTGGGTTCGCTTACGAACGCCACACCCAGCCGGCACGTAACCAGGCTAAGAATGGTTGCCTGATCCGCTGCTTCCTGGACGATGCGTGGAGATTTCAAGCCGCCACGGAAACATTCGTGCATCAGGCGATCATAGTAGGCGGGGCTTTGCCGCCTCGGAAACCAAACAAAATCTGCATCAACCATGTCGCGCAGTCGGAGTTTTTTTATCTTTGTAAGTGGATGACCTTTGGGTGCGGCCAATACTAAATCGTGCCATTCGACTTGGATTTGATCCAATTCGCGGTCTGTTTTCGGCATATTAAACACAAAGCCCGCATCCAGTCGGCCGGCTCGAATGGCTTCAACCTGCTCTAATGAGCTTAATGGATTCAGTTGGAGTTCCGCGTCCGGTTGCCGTTGGCGGAATTGCCGGAATGAGTCTGGAACCACACCATGCCAGGATGCGCTCTCAGTGAACCCAACCCGAAATGTCCCGGACTGGCCGAGTGCCACGCGCTTGGCGCGCACGGCCGCTTCGTTCACATGCTGAAGAACGCGTCGCGCATCCTCCAGAAATGACTTTCCCGCCGCACTTATTTTCACTCCACGGGGTAGGCGGTCGAACAATTGGCAACCAATCTCATTCTCCAAATCTTGAATCTGGCGGGAGAGCGCGGGCTGAGCAACCCGAAGCCGCCGTGCGGCACGCCCGTAATGCTGCTCCTCCCCAACGACCACAAAATATCGCAAATGTCGCAATTCCATACTGATACTATATAGGCATCATTCAGATAGTAAAGATGTATTGGAAGCACCAGTGCCGGTTGGGTATTTTGGCAGCATGAAACGTAGTAATAAGTCGAAGAAAAAGCGGGAGGCAAAAAGGGGCGGGAAGCTCCGGCGGGCATCAAAGCCCGCTCGCAAGTCAGAAGCCATGGTGCCGCTGCCTGCGGCTTGGGAGCAATGAACCAGACATCACAAACAGCCAATCAAACCAGGAAATGAAAAATATGAATACGAACCCGAGTAGTGGAAAAATGACCCAGCGCGCCTGGTTGGTAACCGGCAGCGCTGGCGGTTTGGGCCGCAACATCGCTGAAGCTGTGCTCGCATCGGGTGATCGCCTTGTCGCAACCGCCCGCGACCCTCGCCGCCTCAACGATTTGGTGGAGAAGTATGGCGACCAAATTCGCACGGCTCCCCTCGACGTGTCAGACGAGAACGCGGCACGCGCATCAGTGAAAGTGGCAGTGGACACGTTTGGCCGACTTGATGTCGTTGTAAATAATGCAGGATACGGTGACATCGCGCCCTTCGAGCAGTTAAGTTCTGATAGATTCAAAGCGTTGATGGACACAAACTTTTACGGTGTCGTTAACGTAACCCGCGCTGCGCTGCCAATCATGCGCAAACAAAAAAGCGGCTGCATCCTCCAAATCTCTTCCGTGGGCGGTCGCCTGGCCCGCCCCGGCAGCGCTGGCTACCATGCAGCCAAGTGGGCGGTTGGCGGATTCACGGAGTCGCTGGCGCAGGAAGTCGCTCCTTTTGGTGTAAAGGTGTGTGCCTTAGAACCCGGTGGAATGCGCACGAATTGGGGGGTCCGCGCGAACAAAGAAACACCTGCTTTGCTCCCGGAGTATGAACCCTCCGTAGGTGCGGTTATCAAGGCTCTGGAGTCTTACTGGGGGAACGAAGTTAGCGCCCCGGCCAAAGTGGCACAACTTATCCTCCGCCTGGCTGACAGCGACCATCTCCCTGCACATCTTCTAATCGGCAGTGACGCAGTTGAGTTCGCAGCCCAAGCTGAGGCAACGCGGGCACACGAGGCAGAACGCTGGCGAGAGGTCAGCGTTTCGACAGACTTCAGCGCTTCCGGGGCATTGCCTGCCGTGAAACTCTAATGGATCGACATTTACACTTATCACAAACCCACTTATGAACACCTCATCATACAGTAGTTCTTTTGACGCGAAGGAATTCATTGGCAAGCGCGTTTTAGTAACCGGCGGCACAAAAGGCGCGGGCAAGGCGATTGCCGCACGCTTCCAGCAGGGAGGAGCAACCGTCATCATCACCGCGCGCTCTGCGCCAGTTGAAAAAAAGGACAACCACTTTATCCAGGCGGATGTCTCGACCGCTGAAGGCGCAACGATGGTGATCAACGAAATCCTGAATCGCTTTGAGGGAATTGACATCATGATTCACAACGTCGGCGGGTCATCAGCGCCGAGCGGTGGATTTATCACGGTGACTGACGAAATCTGGCAGCAAAACATGAATGAGAATCTGTTTCCTGCTGTGCGTCTGGATCGCGGTCTTTTGCCGTCAATGATTGAGCGGGGTTCGGGCGTCATCATTCACATTTCGTCCATTCAGGGATCGTTGCCCCTTTACGATTCAACGCTGGCCTACGCCGCCGCAAAAGCCGCGCTAACCAATTACGGCAAGGCCTTGTCGAACGAGGTCAGTCCCAAAGGAATTCGCGTCGTGACCGTTTCGCCCGGCTTTATTGAAACCGATGCGGCCACCAGAATGATCCAAAGAATGGCCGACAAAGACAAAAGCGACTACGCGGTCGCCCGGCA
>DASQPM010000008.1:0-5578 GCA_035643935.1 Pyrinomonadaceae bacterium
CTTCGCCATTCACGGTGACACCCGCACTTTCTGGGTAAAGCTGTGGCATGCCGCCGGCACCGACCTCTCGAAAATCGATCGCGCGCAAGTCATTAGCTGCATTCCATCAACGCGCGGCGTTCAGATCCTGGTTGAATCCCCGGAAGATTAGTTCGCGTCCAACGTCCAAGGTCCAAAGTCCAACGTCATTCAGGCGGTTTAGAGTCCAACCTTCAGGTTGTCTTGTCGTAGACAGCGGCAAACTGAAGTTTGTACCCTGAACTTCTTGAGAGACACCCTCTTTAATTATTGACATTGGACATTGGACGTTGGACATTGGACTTCATGTTTCCTGTCCCTGAAAAAGTACTGAACCTTGCCCAGGCGATACGCGATGCCGGCGGTCGCGCGTTGCTGGTTGGTGGCTGTGTGCGCGACTTGCTGATGCAGATCGAACCGACCGATTGGGACCTGGAAGTCTACGGCCTTGAACCGCTCAAGCTGCGCGCGCTGCTCGACGAGTTTGGCCCGGTCAATGTCGTCGGCGAAGCATTCACCGTTTACAAACTCGGTCCTGATTTGGATGTTTCGCTGCCGCGGCGCGAGCGAAAGTCCGGGCGGGGCCATCGCGCCTTTGCAATTGAAGGCGATCCGTCGATGTCCATTGAAGATGCCACTCGCCGCCGGGATTTCACCATCAACGCCATTTTGCGGGACCCGTTAACGGAAGAAATCATCGATCCATTCAATGGCCGAGCTGATATCCAAGCAAAAATCTTGCGCGTTGTTTCACACGAGACTTTTGCCGAAGACAGCCTGCGCGTTTTGCGTGCGGCACAACTTGCTGCGCGCTTCGAGTTTGACATTGCGCCACAGACAGTTGAACTCTGTCGCGCTATTGATTTGTCTGATCTACCGGCCGAACGCATTTGGGCCGAGATGGAAAAACTCCTGCAGCGTTCGCGCCGTCCGTCGATAGGCTTGCAATGGCTGCGAGATTTAGGCGTTATCGATCAGTTGTTTCCGGAAATCAAAGCACTCATCGATGTTCCACAGGATGCAGAGTGGCATCCGGAAGGCGACGTCTTTGTTCATACGGGTCTGGTCATCGATGGCGCGCGAAATTTGATTGACGATCTGCCTTACGCGAAACAGGTCACAGTTATGCTGGCCGCATTGGCCCATGACTTCGGCAAGCCAGCGACTACTGAATTTGTTGATGGACGGTTGCGCTCGCGCGGTCATGAAGAAGCGGGTGTAGCGCCGGCGAAAAGTTTGCTCAATCGCTTGAACATTCATACCCTCGATGGTTACGACGTACGCGCGCAGGTGATAGCGCTTGTGCGTGAGCACTTGAAACCGGGTGAGTTTTTCAAGAAGCGCGAGGAGGTGGGCGATGGCGCGTTTCGCCGGCTGGCGCGCAAGTGTGAACTGGATCTTTTGTATCGCGTTGCGAAGGCCGACTCGCTGGGACGCAACGCTGCTTGGGTGCCGCGCGAAAAGTGGTATTGCTCAGAAGCTCAGGAGTGGTTCATTCAGCGTGCAAAGGAATTGGAAGTCGAGCAACAACCGCCCGCGCCAATCTTGCTGGGTCGGCATTTGCTCGACATGGGTTTGCCACCTGGGCCAACAGTGGGCGAGATCACAAAAGCGGTTTACGAAATGCAGCTCGATGGCCGCGTACGCGATCTTGACGATGCAAGAGATATGGCAAAGAAAATATTATCCACAGATTACGCAGATTACACCGATTAGACAATACAACTGATAACATCATGGTGTGCTGAGAAATCTTACTGAATCCGATCCTCGAACATACTCAATCATTGGCGCCTGCATGGAGGTACATCGGCAACTCGGATGCGGATTTCTCGAGCCAGTGTATCAGGAAGCTCTTGCTATAGAACTTACCAGCCGAAATATCCCTTTTGTCAGAGAGGTGAAGGTACCGCTTGAATACAAGGGACGTACGCTCGAGAGTAAATATTGTGCGGACTTCATTTGTTTTGATTCAGTAGTTGTTGAACTGAAGGCTCTTGCTCGAACAAGCGGAACTGAGGAAGCGCAAGTTATTAATTATTTGAAGGCAACAGGACATAAGGTTGGTCTGCTGGTAAATTTCGGCGCCAGAAGTTTAGAACACCGCCGTTTTGTCTTATCCAAATCTGTGTAATCTGCGTAATCTGTGGATTATGTTTTCGGTTGCTGTTGGGTGACGCAGTGAATAGTTCCCATACCCCACACCAGCGGCTCGCAATTGATGCCCACCACTCTTCGATCAGGAAAGACTCGCTCTAAAGTTTTCAAGGCACGCGCATCGTTCGAATGTCCAAACACCGGTGCGAGCACGACGTTATTCGCGATGTAGAAATTTGCGTATGAGGCGGGCAGGCGATCGAGGTTGCGCCTGTCAGTGCTGGCGCCACCAACCACGCCGGGCATTGGCAGCGTTACGACTTCAAAGGCTTGGCCGCGGGCGTCAGCCATATTTTGCAGACGCTTGAGGTTGTCTTGCAGCGGCTCGTAGTTTGCATCCTGCGTATCTTCTTCAACGGCGCAAAGAATTACGTCCTCCGCAACAAACCGCGCAATGTCATCGATGTGTCCGTCTGTGTCGTCGCCAACGATTCCTTCGCCCAGCCACAAAACTTTCTCGACGCCCAGGTAATCTTTTAGATAATGCTCAATCTCAGTCTTGCTTAGCTGTGGATTGCGATTCGAATTCAACAAACATTGCTCGGTCGTCAAAACGCAGCCGGCGCCATTCACTTCAATTGACCCGCCTTCCAGCACAATGCCAGGGTCGAATCGCGGCGCCTTCAACAACCTTTCAAGACGTTGTGGGATGGAATCGTCCTGCTTAAGTTGTTCGTACTTATTTCCCCAGGCGTTAAAGCCCCAATCGTTGTAGGCCAATTCGCCCTTTTCGTTAACCAGGAAGTTCGGACCATAGTCGCGTATCCACGAATCGACGGTAACAATGCGATGGCAGCGAATGTTCTCGGCGCCGGCAAACGTGCAACGCGCGCGCACCCAGATTTCAGTCTCTTCATCATCGACCAGCAGATTTACAATTTCATGAGGCGCGAGCGCTGCCATCATCTGCAGAAGGATATTTTGAACTTGCGGCACGCGCTCGGGCCAGGTCTCAGGATCCTTGGGCCAGGAAAGCCAGGTGGCCTCATGCGACCGCCACTCTGCGGGCATGTAAAACCCCAGCTCGGCAGGTGTTGTGTTTGCGGATTCAGCCTGCGCGTCGGTCATGGTTTAAGCGGCTCATGATTCAGTGGCTGGGGGACGAAAATAGCGATAAAGGCCGAACAGGCTGATGACGACCCAGATGGCTTCCATGACAAAAGCCGACAGATTGAAGTTGAATATGAGTGAGATGATGATCAGACTTGCGCCGACCGCATTCAACAGCGAATAGCTGAGCGAGATACTGCTAATGCGGTTTAGCTGGAGCAATAGATAATCGATGATGATCAACACTACGCCGATGTTGCCGAGAAAATCAGTGAAGCTGTATTTCATCTTTTAGTCGCCGTAGCGGAGTTGCAGTCCCTGATAAGCATCGATGCGGCGATCGCGCAGGAAGGGCCAGTTTTGGCGCGTCTCATCCATCTTGTTCAAGTCGCAATCCGCGACCAGCACCTCTTCTTTATCAGATGATGCCTTTGCGATGATGCGGCCAAACGGATCGGCAACGAACGACTGGCCCCAGAAATTTAATTTGCCTTCGCGCCCAACGCGATTAACTACGATTACGTAGACACCGTTTGCGATTGCGTGCGCGCGCTGAATCGTTTCCCAGGCCGAATGCTGCGCCTCGTTCATCTCTTCCCCTTCGTCGGGCAGCCAGCCGATTGCCGTCGGATAAAAGAGAAACTCCGCGCCCGATAGCGCAGTCAGCCGGGCTGCTTCCGGAAACCACTGGTCCCAGCAAACGAGCGTGCCGACTTTTCCATATTTCGTATTGTGAGTTTGGAAACCCAAATCGCCTGGCGTGAAATAAAACTTTTCGTAGTAAAGCGGATCGTCCGGGATATGCATCTTGCGATACTTGCCGGCGATTGTTCCGTTGGCGTCGATCATTACCGCGGTGTTGTGATAGACGCCGGCCGCGCGTTTCTCAAACAGCGACGCAACAATCACAACCTTCTTCGCCTTTGCCACTTTACTCAGCGCGTCGGTGGTGGGGCCGGGAATTGTTTCCGCTAACTTGAAGAGCTCGATGTCTTCGGTCTGGCAAAAATACTGCGAGCGAAAAAGCTCCTGCAGGCAAATGATCTGCGCGCCTTTTTTGGCAGCTTCACCGATGCGCGCGATTGCCTTCTTCAAATTGGCTTCCGGCTTCTGATCGCAGCTCATCTGGATCAGACCAACCTTAACAATCCTCGACTTCGCTTTTTTCGGCATGACGGCGAGTATACCGTCCAACGTCCAACGTCCAAAGTCCATCCTTGCGGGATTCAAGCAGTTTAGAGTCCAACCTTTAGGTTGTCTCTTGCGTCGCACGCAAGCTGAAGCTTGTACTCTGAACTGCTCGGAGGGCATCGATAGCGGACTTTGGACATTGGACTTTGGACTAGTTAACATGTCCGGTCGTTTTTAACCTCCAAAATCAAGAGAGAAATTTCAATGATCGACTTTGAGTTGACCGAAGATCATAAAGCGCTGGTCCAGACAGTGCGCGAGTTTGCGCAGAAGGAAGTTGCGCCCTACATCAAAGAATGGGACGAGCAACAACACTTCGAGCGCGGCATATTTGAAAAGATGGCGGCGCTGAATCTGCTTGGCGTGTGCATTCCTGAAGAATACGGTGGAGCCGGCTTTGATTACATTTCACTCGGCCTGGTCTGCGAAGAGCTGGAAGCGGTTGACACCTTTCTGCGCGTGGCAATGTCGGTCCATACCGGTCTGAATTCGTTGACGCTCTTCACCTGGGGTACTGAAGAACAGAAACAAAACTATCTGGTGCCACAAGCGAAGGGCGAGAAGCTTGCGACCTATGGATTGACCGAGCCTGGCGCCGGCTCCGACGTGGTGGGCTCGCGCTCAACGGCGCGACGGGAAGGCGATGAGTATGTTTTGAATGGCGAGAAGATGTGGATCAGCTTGGCCGACACCGCCGACAACTTTCTTTTCTTTTGCTGGACTGATGAAGAGAAGCGCCGCAAACGCGATCATTCGGGAATGTCGTGTTTCATCGTCGAGCGCGGCATGAAGGGTTTCACTTCCGGAACAATTCACGGCAAGTTGGGAATTCGCGCCGGCAACACGGGCTATTTCTCGCTGCAGGACACGCACGTGCCGGCAGCGAATCGGGTGGGCGAAGAAGGCGAAGGCTTCAAGATCGCGATGTTCGCGCTCGAGCAGGGAAGATACACAGTCGCCGCCGGCGCCACCGGCGTAATCCGCGCGTCGCGTGATGCGTCAGTCGCGTACGCTCTGGAACGCGAAACGTTTGGCACCAAGATCGCGAATCACCAACTAGTCAAACAAAAAATTGCGGAGATGGAAGCTGACTACCAGATTTCTCATCTGCTCTGGCTGCGTGCCGGCTATTTGAAGAACACGGGTCAGCCAAACGGACGCG
>DASQPM010000009.1:0-5102 GCA_035643935.1 Pyrinomonadaceae bacterium
CACATACCCAATACTGGAACGCAAATTTGCCAGGCGATAATCACGAACCGAAATGCCGTCGACCAGCACGGTTCCTTCCGGGGCGTCGACGACCCGCGGTATCAAGTTGACCAGCGTCGATTTTCCACTTCCGGTGCGGCCAACAAAGGCCACGGTTTGACCAGGTGCGATGTGCAGGTTGATCTCGCGCAATACGATTTCGCCGTTTGCTTTGTAACTAAAGGTCAGATGACGAAACTCGATTTCACCGGCGTCTGGCGATTTATCGATGGCGTTGGGCGAATCGGCAATTGTTGGCTGAATGGCCAGAATCGAGTTCATTCGTTTCAGGCTGGCCGTGCCACGTTGATAAAGATTCACCACGTACCCGAGCGCAATCAACGGCCAGATCAAGCGGAACAAGTACATATTAAAAACTGTAAACTGGCCGACACTGATCTCGCCGCGAATTGCCGCCGGCACACCGACCCAGATGATGAGTACGAAACCCATGCCGATCAGAAACGTCATCAGCGGGCGCATCAAAGAATCAATTCTAACCAGGCTCAAATTCTTTTCCGCGTATTGCCGGTTCAATTCGTTGAACGCCGCGATCTCAGCGCCTTCCTGCGCGTAAGCGCGCACCACCCGCACGCCGGTAAAGTTTTCCTGGGCCCGGGCCGTGATTTGCGAAAAGAATTCCTGAATCTTTTCAAAGCGAATGTGGACCTGCTGGCCGAAAAACTTCACTGTCAACGAGACCAGCGGCATCGTTGCCAGCAACAGCAACGTCAGGTGCCAGTTGATTACGAACATCAGCGGCATGACGATGACCACCACAAAAACGGTTTGCAGCGAATACATGATCATCGGGCCGGCCAATTGTCTGACCGCTGCCAGGTCGTTCGTGGCCCGCGCCATCAAATCACCGATGCGATGTTCCTGAAAAAATGATTGCGGCTGGTCTACCAGGTGGGCATAAAAATCCTGGCGCAGGTCATACTCAACTTGCCGCGATATGCCTATCAGGATGCGACGCTGTAAGAAGAGGAAGCTGCCGCTGATAAGGCTGGCGCCCAGCACCTTGGCTGCCGATAGGGTAAGCACCGACCAGGAAATCCGCGTCCAGTTGGCATCAACGGCACGGCCGACAATTATCGGAATGTATAGGTTGAAGAGAACGCTGGCGAGGATGCAGGCGATCCCAACTGTCAACGAAAGTTTATAAGGAAGAAAATAGCGGCTGAATTTTCGTAGATCGTCCATGCGCAAAAAAACGCGACCCAATGAACCCTGGCTAATAAAACGAAGGGTTATGATGCGCGATTTTCACGCTGGACGCCAGAAGGGAAGCCGAGATTAGGGGAACAACGAAGGATGGCTTAAGTCTTATGAACTATTAAAGTCGCTGAAGTGCGTCGATCGAATCGAAGTAGTCTGCGGTGTGTTGCACAGGATCTGGGCCGACTTCAGGCGTTTCCTCATCAGGCAAGCTAACGCGATTGCGGCCTCCACGCTTGGAGTTATAGAGCGCGCGGTCTGCGGCCACCACCAGCGTGTCGCGTGAAGATGCATGCGCTGGAAAACTTGCAACGCCAAAAGAGGCGGTCGCACGTCCGAATCCGGTGACTTCCATCTTTTCAATGCGCAAGCGCAGGCGTTCGGCGACCAGCATCGCGCCCTCGGCGTTGGCTTGCGGCAGAATGACGACGAACTCATCACCGCCGAAGCGGGCCGCCGTATCGACGGCGCGCAATTCCGCGCGCAGGTTATCCGCCAGCATGCAAAGCGCTTCGTCGCCAGCTTCATGTCCAGCTTGATCGTTGATGTATTTGAAGTGATCGAGGTCTAACATGATTAGCGAAAGTGGCTGGCGCATGCGCGTGGCGAGATGGAGGTCGCGCTCAAGTTGTAACTCAAACGAGCGCCGGTTGTAACAACCGGTTAAGCCGTCGGTCAATGCCTGTTGTTGCATCTGTGCAAACAAGTGGGCCTGATTCACAGCAACCGCGAGCTGACCCGCGACAGTGTGCAACAGCAGCAGTTCATTTTCTGCCCAGATGCGAGTTGCATCATCGGAGCGCACTAACAAAAGTCCAACAAAACTTCCCTGGTAAATCAACGGCACAACTGCATCTGCCAATACTGGTCCTTCTTTAGAACTATCGCCATCTACAGCGTACGCTTGTGGCGATGCCGAGAGTCGTTCGCCGATGGAATCAACGTCGGTCAGCAACAAGGCGCGGGCCCCATCGTCGGCCAGGTCATGGCGAAAATAACTCTTGGTCATCTGCCGGCCCACGAGCGCGCCTTCCACTCGCACCGCGCAGCACTGCACATTCAGCGCGCGCCCAACTTCGTCGGCGGCAGTCTGTAAGACGCTGTCGAGCTCGAGCGAGTTTCTGATGGCGGTTGCAAGGCGATTGACGGCGATTTCACGTTCAGCTTGTTCCTGTAACAGACGTGCGAGTTTGGTAGTGACGCCCAGAGTGAGTTGCAGCGCCGTTGCCTTTGGCATTGAGGTGCGCACTGCTTTTGAGAAGGCGTTTGAGTAGAAAGAGTGTTCAGCCGTCACGCGGGCCATCAGGTACTCGAGCGCCGAATATACAACGTCGGGCTCGAAAGTCCAGATGACTGAATCACGCGAAGCATTGTCGTTGTCCTCATTCTTGACTGAGGCAAGCAAAGCAGAGAAGCGCGCGTCGGCAATTACTACAAACCGCTCGTAGGTTTTATCCAGATCACTGCGCTCAAAGACAACCGACTTGGTGTTTTCTTTTCCGCGGCTCAACACCAGACTCGAAAGCGCGTCTTGCGGACTGACCCACAAAAAGAAGTTCTTGGCTGCGTTATCTAGTTCCTGGATGCGAGTGACATCGCGCGGTGGGCGCACGCCGGTGGCTGGCAGGCTTTCGACTACAAGCGCGCTCAAGTTGTTTTCGAGCACCACGTCTTCGAAGTAACGCTGAAGTTGCGCAATGGTAGAGCCCGCACAAGAGACAGGAGTCAATTGTCGGGAGTGTTGGGCCAGGAGGGAGTGGTACAGGGAGTACATAGGTGAGTCGATCACCGAAAGGCTTTGGGCTGTGGCTGGTTGCGAGGGCGAACACCGTGTTGGGAGCGGCGCAACTGAAGACCAAAAACATTTTACATGGATGAACAGTGTGTGTCCAGCTAAATTCCTCGCAAAATTGGCCGTTTTTTGCCGAATTTCTGGGTTAAAGCTTGATGCAGGTGCTAAGTGCTGTCGTAAGTAGAGTTCCCCCAGAGTCCGCTAACTCGGCCGAGACGGTGAACAGCCTGCGGCCCTGCCGCAGCACCCGGGCGGTCGCGTGCAACGTTCCTTCAAACGCCGGACGAAGATAGCTGATGGTTAGATCTACGGTTGTGACTCGTTCATCCGGTTCGAGCAAAGTGAGAATGGCAAAGGCGGTGGCTGTATCGAGCAGCGAGGCAATAGCCCCACCATGTACCACGCCATGGTTCTGAGTAAGCTCCGGGCGAATGGCGAGCGTGAGAGTCGCCTCACCCGGAGCTACTTTTTCAAGTTGAATGCCGAGCAGTCGAGCATAGGGCACTGCTTCGATGGCTCGCTCGATACGTTCAAGGCGTTCGGCCGTCAAGCTGGCCCCGGTCATGATCGATAGCTCGCTTCGTTTGTTGGCTCGACAATCACGGCGGTGCCATAAGCGAGCACTTCAGTGACTCCGGAAGTCACCTCAGTTGCATCGTAACGCGCTGCAATGATCGCGTTAGCGCCAATTTCCGTTGCGTGCTGGATCATGATTTCAAACGCATCGGCGCGGGTTTGTTCGCAGAGTTTTGTCCAGACGGTAATGTTTCCGCCGACCACCATCTGGAATCCGGCGCCGATGGTGGCAAAAATATTTCGCGATCTAACAACGATGCCGCGGACAATACCCAGGTTTTGCGTGATGTGAAAGTTTGGCAGCTCAAAAGCGCCGGTCACCATCTGATGCGAAACTGAGTAGCGCGGCGGACTAATGTTGTAAGGCGCTCGCCGGTCAAGAGGATCACTGTTCATGGTCTGTTCCTTTTGGTTTTTGTTCTTGATTTTGCGAAAGAGTTCTTATTTTTTCGGTGACGATTTACTTCTCGTTTTTCGCTCGCGAGGAATCCACAAATAGCGTTGCAAATCACAGCGGTCGCGTTCATTGAATTCTACACCTTCCGCTTCCAGCATGCGTTGTTGCTTGTCAGCCGGCAGCACCAGTCGACCGGTCGAGCAGCCGCCCTGCGCATTAATAACCCGATGCCAGGGAGTTTTGTCGTCCGAACCATGCATGACGAAACCAATCGTTCGCGGCGTGTAGCCCTCGCCAAGAATTTCCGCAAGCTGGCCATAGGTCATCACTCGGCCGCGCGGTATGGAGCGAACGATACGATAGACACGCTCTCGATAGTGCTTGTCGGGCTCGGGCTTGCGTTTTGATTTCGCTGCTTTCATTGCCGCTTATCCTGACGTTCGCAAAACCGCTCGCGCCGGGGCCCCGTCGCCGCTGCCGCCGGCAATTCGCAGCGGCAGACAAATCAGTTCATAACGCCCGGCAGGAACATTACGCAGATCCAGGCCCTCGAGAATCACAACGCCCTTTGCTAACAGAATCCGATGTGTCTCATGTTTTTCCGACTTGAATTGTTCAATCGACAAATAGTCAATGCCTACAAGCCGCATTCCCATTTCGGTCAAGCGCCGGGCGGCTTCAGGTTCCAGATAAGTAAAGTCAGTACGAAAACCCTCTTCGGGATTGTTCCAAAAACTGGAATTGCGCGTTTTGAAAAGAATTCTTTCCGAGGCTTGATTGCAGTTATTGCTAATGAAATCCGCGTTGATCGCCATCATGTCGGGCGGCAATTCAACCACTGTCGCTTTACCCATCAGACTCTCGAGCGGCAAAGCTTCAACCTTTGAGCCGCCGGCGATGAAGTGGGCCGGCGCATCGACGTGCGTTCCCGAGTGTGCGCCAAAGTGGAGTAGCGAAACATTTGCCGCATCGCCACGATCCAACTCCGACCACGGTTTGATATCGATTTTCGGGTCGCTGGGATAAGTCGGAGTAGCCGCCGAAAGCGGCACGCTGATGTCATAAATGGTCATGAAT
>DASQPM010000010.1:0-3608 GCA_035643935.1 Pyrinomonadaceae bacterium
GATTAAGTCGGGCCGCACTTTCAGGCGGTCTAGAAATTTCGCCACGTCGCGCACCTCTCTTTTTCCACGCTTGGTCAACGGGCGCTCGTCATCGGGTTTCTTCCAGTTCGGCCAATCGGCCTCGCCGTGTCTGAGAAAATAGAGTTTCATCGGGATACCTTATCCTAACGAGTAAGAATAAGGAGTACCAAAAGCAGAAGCAACTCTACAGGCTTTCAGCGGCGCCTCTCGCTCACTCTTATTCCTATTCAATAATCCTACTCGGCTCATAATACCTGCCACTTCGGTCGACGTGTGCGTGAGTTAGTTTGCCAGAGTCGAACTCCACCTGCGAACGCATTCCGGTTATGTCCAAGTTCAATTCCCTTCGGGATCTCGTTCAACTCCTTGGCATTTCCACCACCGAGCACGACATAATCGGCAATGAGTGATTTCTTTAATTGGACCAGGGCGTGCTGAACATCGCGCTGCCACGCTTTCTCGCCGAGTCGTGCCTGGCCGGCTTTGCCAAGGTAATCCTCAATGATGCTGCCGTTGCGATAGGGCAAGTCGCCTAATTCGAGAGGGAGCACGTAGTTGTCCCAAACCAGAGCTGACCCAAGTCCCGTTCCGAGTCCGAGAAAAAGCATGCGGCGACCGTGATAACTGCCGAGCGCCTGCATGGCAGCGTCGTTGATGATGCGCACTGGTTTGCCAAGCGCTTTCTCGAAGTTGAATCCCACCCAGCCTTGGCCGAGATGCTTCGGCTCGCTTACAATTTTGCCGTTGCGCACGGGAGAAGGAAACCCGAGTGAGATAGCATCGAATTCCCAATCGGCTACCAGCGGTTTGATCTGGTCCACCATCGCGCGAGGCGTCAACTTCCGCCCCGACTTGAATTTTCTCCTCGCCGCGCGTGAGATCATCAACTTCACGTTTGAGCCACCGACGTCAATAACGAGGATTCTATTCTTCAAGATTTCTTTGAGGTGTTAGCCGGGCCGGATGAAGCGGACTCCGGCATAGCCGAGCGCGCCGATTTCTGAGCGCTTTCAGTCTCTGGATTCGTTGTAACTGGGTTGTCGCTGGCGACGGTGATCGGAGTCAATTTGGCCGCACGCAATTTCTTCTTTGATCCGCTCATTTTTTTCGCGCGCTCGCGAGAGACTTCGCGGAAATGCCATTGCGCCTGCGCACGCGGCTCCGACCCTTCGGGCTTCAAACGACGGTACTTTCCATCGGGCTGCAACTCCCGTGCCTTGACACGATCGTGCAAAAAGCTGGGAAGCACTTCATTGATGATCTGGTCGCGCAACGCCGGATTCTCGACAGGGAACGCCAGTTCGATGCGGCGATAGAAATTACGCGGCATCCAATCCGCACTTGAAAGGAAAACCTTCGGCTGACCGGCATTCTCAAAATAAAGAATTCGGCTGTGTTCAAGAAACCGGCCCACAATGCTAATGACACGGATATTGTCGCTCAAGCCGGACATTTTGGGCCGCAAGCAACAGATACCTCGGACGATTAGGTCGATGGTCACATCTGAGCACGAAGCTTCGTAGAGTTTCTCAATGATCTCGTGATCGACCAGCGCGTTCAGTTTCGCGACAATGCGAGCTGGTTTGCCTGCTCGGGCATGATCGCGCTCGCGCTCAATCAATTGGATAAGGCGGCTGTGCATATCAAATGGCGCGACCATTATTTTTTTGAGTCCTGGATAACCGGCCAGACCAGTCAGCGTGTTGAAAACGGTCGCTACTTCCTCCGTCAATTTCGGTTCGCTGGTGAGCAAACTAAAGTCGGTGTAAATGCGCGCGGTGCGCGAATGATAGTTGCCAGTGCCCAGGTGGACGTAGCGCCGGAGTTGGTCTGCGTCGCGGCGAACGATGAGCAGCGCTTTGCAATGCGTTTTCAGGCCGACCACGCCATAGATGACGTGCGCGCCGGCTTCCTCCAGACGCCGGGCCCACTGAATATTGCTTGCCTCATCAAAGCGAGCGCGCAGCTCAACAATCGCTGTGACTTGCTTTCCGGTATTGGCCGCTTCAATGAGCGCTTCAACAATGGGCGAATCACCGCTGGTGCGGTACAGCGTGATTTTGATCGCCAGCACCTGCGGATCACGTGCTGCGGCCTCGATCCACTCGACAATTTGATCGAAGCTGTCGTAGGGATGATGGAGCAGTACGTCCTGGCGTCGCAAGACCTCAAAAAAATCAACGTGCGGTGGAAGCGCCGGATCGCGCGCCGGCTGAAATGGCCGGTCCTTCAGCTTGGCAAACGCATCGTTTGTCACGAGCGGCATCAGATGCGTCATCGTAAGTGGGCCGTCGAGTTTGTAGGCGTCAGCCTCTGTCAGGTCGAAGAACCTAAGCAGCAATTCCAAAACATCTTTTGGGCAATCTGCTTCCACTTCGAGCCGAACAGCCTTGCCTCGACTTGAGCGCCGCAGCTCCTGCTCGATGCTGCGCAGCAGATTTTCCGCTTCTTCCTCGTCGATATACAGATCGCTATTACGTGTGACCCGAAACGCATGCACCTCGTCCAGGATCAAACCGGGAAACAATTCGCCGATGTGCTGTTTGATCAGGGAGGCGAGATAAATGTACTCCCACGGCTCGTCCGCGCTCTTGCCGCGTGGCAGCGCGATCAGACGTGATACCGCCCTGGGCACTTGCACAATGGCGTGCATCGGTTCGCCACCTCGCTGCAATTTTGCTCGCACCAGCAGATTATGGCTTCGGTTCAAAAGATGGGGGAATGGATGGCTGGCATCCACCGCAAGCGGAGTGAGCATTGGGAGAACTTCCTGCTGAAAATAACGATGCGCCCATGCGGCGCGTTTTGGCGACAGTTCTGCCATTTCGCGCACGTAAATCCCGTTTTTTGCAAGCTCGGGCATCAATTCACTTTTCCACAGCGCGCATTGCGTCGCCACAAGCTCGCGCACGGTTTTCTGGATACGGTCGAATGTGTCCGTCGGACTTAGGCCGTCCGGCCCGATATCGCTCGTTTCACTTTTGATTTGCTGTTTGATCCCAGCCACCCGAATCTCGAAAAACTCATCCAGGTTAGAGCTGACGATCGTGAGGAACTTCACTCGCTCGATAAGCGGCTGAGTAGGGTCCTGCGCTTCCTCGAGAACGCGCCGGTTGAATTCAAGCCAGCTCAGTTCGCGGTTAATAAAATTCTCAGGATTGGACAAACGCTCCTCTTGAGGAACATCATCCTTCGGGAGCAGTTCGACCCTGGCAGAAGGCTCTTGGACAACACTAGTTTTGGCAGCCGCTGTAGGCATCTTAGTTCGTTGTTGAATCGGTAGCCCAAAAGTAATGCGTGCGTTTCTCTCGCCGCGGCGGGCCAAAGGTCCCACGCCACTCTTGGTTGCCCGTATCATTCAAGCAACCACTGCTTGGAAAATTAGGCAAGACCAGCTGCGTCCGCCAATGATCCATCACGTTGCGGCAGCGAGGGATGGATGCCGGATATCTTCAGCAGCGGCGGCGTAAACGGCGTCTTCGGCAATGTTCGTAGCGTGATCGCCAACGCGCTCAAGGCAGCGGCCAATAAAAATCAGATTCAGGTAGCCGCGCAATTGATCCGGATCCTGCGCCATGCGCTCGACT
>DASQPM010000011.1:0-2776 GCA_035643935.1 Pyrinomonadaceae bacterium
GGTGTTGTTCGGCGGCAGCACCCATCGCGGCGAAGAAGAAATTCTGGCCGGCATTTTTCTGCGCTTGCGTCAGCAATTTCCATCGTTGCGGCTGTTCATTGCACCGCGGCACGTCGAACGGCTCCGCGAAATCCGCGCGCAATTCGGCGCTTTGCCAATGCGCGTGACCCTTGCAAGCGAAGTGGCGATCGGCCGCGAATCAGATGCGGATTGTATTGTTCTCGATACGACAGGTGAGCTACATCGGTGGTATGCTATCGCCACAATTGTGTTCATCGGGAAAAGCCTGACTGCGCACGGCGGGCAAAATCCCGTGGAGCCGATTATCGCGGGCAAGCCAGTTCTGTTTGGTCCACACATGGAGAACTTCGCGACACTGGCGAAGGCGCTCGTATTGAAGAAAGGCGCGATCCAGGTTTCCGACATGGATTCGCTTGAACTGACGATCGCCGAACTTTTGCGCGATAGCGAGGCGTGCCAACGCCTCGTCCAAAGGGCGCGCGAAGTTTTGAGCGAGCACCAAGGCGCAACCGCGCGCGCAGCGGGGTTGATTCACGAACTCAATCCCAGTCTATAGCCATGGCGCTACTTGTCACGCCGAAGTCCGCTGCGGCGGCCGTCAGCGGATGCGCCGTCTCAAAAAGAAAAGACTGAAAACAAGTTCGGCGATTTGCCTTGCGTGAGAGAGCAGCAATTCTGATATTGCCCGGCTTTTGTGACCCTATCGTCTAGAGGCCCAGGACACCGCCCTTTCACGGCGGTAACACGGGTTCGAATCCCGTTAGGGTCGCATTGCCTTTGTCATAGGTAAGCTGACGCCCGTGAAGCGAGTTAAGATCCGAAGCCTTAACCCGAGTGAAATCGACGACGCCAAGTTTCGCAGCTTCTCGTGTAATGGTGTGATTCACGTTTACGATGAAGCGTACCCCCCCGCGATGCATCGGACACAACATGCGATTTCAAAAAGAACTTGTGGATCACCGGGCGTTAAGGTAGACGCAGTTTGGTCAGGAAATTTTGAGCGGGGCGAGATTGTCTCGCCGGTAGGAAGCATTGCCAGTAAAGTGTCGGTTTAATCTAGCAATGCCCGATGCGCGTCATCGTCGCCCGCTCAAACTCTTTTTATACTCTCGAAGTGTAAAAATCAATCCTCGTCGTTTTTCATTAATGTTCTCCGGAAACCGCGATGCCAAGTTTCCGGGAAATCTTTCGCAAAGCAGTGGTCTCTCGACTTTGTACCTTGGCGCCTCCCCTTGCAGGGATGGTTGCTGTTAGGCGTTTTCGCGCTATGACCGTCTAGCCTTTCGCGAAATCGCCTATTCGAGTTCCACAAACGCCGTCAGTTTTTCATCGGCGTGCACAACGAAACCCTTTCGGTCATCGCGCTCCCGTTTTTCTTTGGAACTTCGCTCCGGCGGTTTCCGTAGAACGAGTTGGGAATAGAAGCACCAGCCTGTTTCACAACCAAAGAAAACGTTTTTGCACTACTACGCGTCGCTAGAAGCATTTTTGAAAGCCAAATGGCAAATGATACGGTCCTAATAGATCGACGATTCGCACAGACGTTTACGAAATTCGGCCACGAGCCGACAAACATGGTGTCCATCTAGTCAGTGATGCACTTCGCACCGTAGGTGCGTACGCTGGCGGTTAGTCGGAACGTTTTACGGAAGAGTCGGAATGACTTACGATACCTGTCTTCATGGCAATAAAACTCGCGAGCTTACATCATCTAGTAACTCGTCAGTAACAGCGACTTATAACATTTACAGATAGTGCTCTAACTTTGGTACAGGTTCTGCTGTAGCACTATAGCGGTCGGATGCATGTCGGAGATTGTAAATGGTATTGCTTATCGTCAGCACATTGATTATGAGTGCGATCACGGGGGTCATGGTTTCCAAGGAAGGCGGCTTCTTTTGGGGACTCGCGGGACAGATCCTACACGGAGCGTTGAGTATTGTGTGCTTCGGACTCGTTGGAGTCGCCTTCTGGCGCTTCGGCTGGAAAATCGGAATGATTGATCTCATTCTCATTTTCATCGCGGGAAACGTAGGGCTCTCATTCTGCGGACACTTAAGGAAGAAATAGAATCTTTTGAATCAGTTAGCCGATTTTTCCTGTGGTACAATGGGGGCCGAAAACCTTGCCATCGACGCTGTCCGTCGGTCATCGCCTTTCTCATTAGTTGACACTCCACAGTCCTTGGAGTTTAACCTCTTCAAAACCCTCGACGGTCTGATCAATGGCTGGTGTGAACGTCGGGCACTCCGTCCACTCGCCTACTTGCTGCCCGATTACCCGGGAGTCTTCGCGCACACTGACCAGCAGTTTCAGTTGCTCGAAGCATTGAAAAACCTGAAGAGACTCTGTCGTGATCATCTCACACCAGATGAGCTACAGCTGATCACGCACGCGCATAATTTCCTCGATCAGCGACTTCGGACACGAGTCATCTGACCAACCGGTGCAGCCTAGCGCTGCGGCTCTGATCGCCCCTTCAAACTCCAAGAGCGCCCTGAGTTTTTCGTCTGACAGAACAGCGAACCGACGACTATCGCGAGCGTATGCGTCTGCAGTGAAGATTATGCGACAATCTGCTTCGCGCGAAAGGTTTTTCGGCGCAGCAAAATATCACGATCGCGCCATCGCTCACCGCGGCCGCGCACATAGCGATTGCCACAGGTTCGATCGCGGCGGCTAATGATGTTGTCTCAAACGTTTGGCGCGGCGACAGCGCCGTTTCAAAAAGGCTTCAGCCTGAACGCGGCACTCT
>DASQPM010000012.1:0-4211 GCA_035643935.1 Pyrinomonadaceae bacterium
GCGATTTCAAAACTACTCCCGAATACCTCTTATGCTTAATCGATGTTTTCGCCGCTCGCTCTTACTGGGCTCTCTTTCGCTTCTGATTACCGCCACGGCAGCGGCCCAATCCAGCCGGCCGCGACGGGTCAACCGGCAGCCCCAAAAGCCTGCCGAGGAACCCTTGTTGCGGCCCGAGCCTAAGCCGAGTCCGACGGCGCGCAACAACGCCGACCGCCCCTTGATCGACGTACAACCTGTCAGGCCCGTTGTGAATACCGTTGCTGCCGGTGACACATCACACGCATATCAGTTGCTGCAACAGAAACAGTTTGCCGAAGCGGCCAAAGAAGCGAAGGCTCTCGCCGCGCAGTTTCCCAACGATCCGGAAGCCTGGAAGATTGCCGGCTTTGCTGAGTTGAATCTTAAGCAGTACAGCCAGGCGATTGACGATTTGGAGAAGGCATTGAACCTCCAGGAAGTTTCCAAACGCGAAGACATCAACACTGCGGACGCATTGGCCCAGGCTTATGTTTTGTCGGAAAAATTCGAACGCGCGTTGCCGTTGCTGATAACTGCAACTACGCGCCCGGGCACGAAACCCGATCCGGCGATGCTTTACTACCGCGGGCTCGCTGAATACAAAACCGGCAAACCTGTTGACGCAGAACGGACCTTTAACGCTGTCGTCAAAGCGAATCCAAAAGACTCAGCCTCACTCTTTTATCTGGCGCAGATCTCCGTCGGCAAAAACGATCTGGATGGCGCGATTGCGTCGCTCAACCGGGTGACCGTGATCGATCCGCGTTTCGCCGCAGCGTGGACATTGTTAACATCAGCTTATTTGCGCCGTGCAGCGCTCGGTACCGACACCACAAAATCTGCTGCCGACTACTTAAATGCGGTTCGCGCTGGTGAAGGTTTGATCAAAGTGCGCACCGACGCGGAAGCCGTAACGCTGTTTGGACAGGCCTTGATCGGTTCACAGCAATACCCGCGGGCCGCAGCGGCGTTGGAACGCGCGACGATGGAACCGGACGCAAAAGGTGTGACCTATTATTTGTTGGGAGTGGCGCAATCGCGCGCGAAGAATTTTCCCAAAGCAATCGCCGCCTTGCAAACGGCAAGTCAAAAGTCGCCGGACGACGTCAACGTCTACCGCGAGCTTGGTTACGCTTACGAAGTTACGAAACAATATGCAAAGGCATTGGCCGCTTATGAAAAAGGTTTGAGCCTTGCTCCAAATGATTCTGATTTTAAGGAATCGGCTGAGCGCGTGCGACCTTTTGCTAAATGATTTCGGGAGGATAAATTAAATGAAGTTGGTCCCTATTCTGTTCCTGACCGCAGCGGCAAGCGTCGCATCCTTTGGCCAGCGTCCGCGTGCTGTCGACACCGCTACAGATGCATCGAAAGCGAGACCTGCTCCGGCGCCGCAAACGATGAAAGCGAAATACGAGGGCGGCATCTTTGGCCATAGCCATACCATGGACGGTACGCTCAGCTTTGATGACACTAACGTGCGCTTGGTCTTTCGCAAGGATGGCAAAGAAACTTTCTTCATTCCTTACAAGGCAGTGAATTCTGCCTTTGCCGACACTCAGAAGAGAAGGCCTTCCGCTGCCACCGTGGCCAGCAATGTTCCTTATTTTGGATTTCCGCTTGGCTTCATCAAAACAAAGGTGCGGTATCTGACTGTGCAATTCAGCGATCCCGACACACTTGTTAGCGGCACCACGAGCTTTCGTTTGGAAAACCAGGGCATTGTCGACTCGGCTTTGTATACACTGGCCCAAAAGGCCGGCCTTACACCGCGGGGTCGGATCTACGTCAGGAAGAGAGATAACGAAGAAGCGAAGCAAGCGAATCCATAACGCGCGTTTTGTTCAGGGCTTTACGACTTGGCCAATAACATGCTGAGCTACGTAACGATGCAGCTTGTCGCGATTTGCTTTTAGGTACACTGCATAGTCGGCAGCAATGCCGTCATCAGGCTGCGCCAGCAGAATATAAGCTTCCAATAATCCTTCATCATCCAACTGCTTTAACATCGCCAGCGAAGGGCTGAGCTTTTTTGTTTTCTTGTCGGCGGTCGCAAGCAGAATAACGCTTCTCAAGGCATCGGCTTCTTCAGCTAAAGAGTGACGGTAAGCTCGTTCGTTGGGAAATACCTTCGCGAACTTTTCTTTGCGCCAGGTTGAACGCGTCGCTCCATACGAGATCCATGCGAACGAGCCGTCATCCTTGCCGCGCAACAGGGCGCTGGCGTCGAGATTGACTTGCGCATCCCCCTTTTCATCAAACGTGACGCTGGTAGGAATCTCAATCTGGGGGTGGGCCAGCGCTGTTTTGGTCAGTTGTCCCCATTGGACCAATCCGGCGCGCGCAAAGCGATTGTAGGGTTCGGTAATAAACGCTTCGATGTAACGTTCACGGGCTGCGTCTGTCTTGCCCTGCTTCATCAGTGGCGTGGCGGAATAGCGGTAGGCAGTTTCTTTCGTGGGGTCAATAGCGATTGCCTTTTCGTACCAGGCAGAGGCTTGGGTAAAATCTCCCCTTTGCATATAAACGTCGCCCGAGAACAAGGCAGCGTGATAGAGCTTTGGATCGAGACCCAGCGCCTTCTGATAATCTTTCAGCGCCTCGTCGAGCTTGCCCTGGCCGAATAGACTTTCCGCCTCAATCATCACCGCGTTTGCCAGCAGGTTTTGCGAAAACGAGCCTGTGTCTGAGCCGTCCGGCGGCAGGCTCTGAATCAACGCCTCAACCACCGGCTCCTGCACTTCCAGCTCTTTGGCTCTGATGAACGCATTGCGCGCCTTGACTCGCAACGCTTGTTTATCCGAAGTCTCAATGGTCACATTGGACTGGGCGAACAGCGCGAAACCAAGATAGAAATTCATCTCGGCATTATTCGGCTCAGCCGCCACAATCTTTTCGAGCAGTGGCAACGCCTCTGTATAGCGCGTCTGTTTGGTTAGTTCCGCAACTCTTTGTTTTAGTTCTTGAAGATTGCTGTCTGTTTGTGCGTAGCCGATGAAGCAGAAACTGGAGAGTGAAAGTAAGAGGACTACAAAGATCACGGGTAAAGTCTTGTGGTGAAGCATCATTCTGTTCCTTGAGTGATTTCGACTGAGCGACAAACCTAAGGAAGCCCTGATCAAGTTAATGGCTTACCTTTCCAAAACCCGCGTAGCGGGTGACGGCTCGCTTCGCGGACTCAATACAAACTATTCATTGCCTTAATCAGGTTCCTTCAGTTTGCGGACTAACAGTTGCCCGATGATGGTTCCCGCCGTTGTTCATCTACTGCTCAAGCGTGGCAGTCATCGTTATTTCTGCTTTCAATACTTTCGACACCGGACAGCCGGCCTTGGCATTGGTTGTTGCTTTCTCAAAAGCCGCTTGATCGGCGCCCGGCACCTTTGCTGTAACGTCAAGATGCACTTTAGTGATGGCAAACCCGGCGTCAGTTTTCTCCAAACTCACGCTCGCGGTGGTGTTAATGCTTTCCGCTGTCAAGCCGGCCGCACCTAATTGACCTGACAAGGCCATTGAGAAGCAGCCCGCATGCGCGGCCGCAATCAACTCTTCGGGATTAGTACCGGCGCCGTCTTCAAAACGCGTGCTGAAAGAATATTGTGTGTTGGCGAGCACGCCACTGTCGGTCGAAATAGTTCCCTTGCCATCCTTGAGGCCGCCCTGCCAGACGGCTGACGCTTTACGTTTCATCATTCACTCCTGTTTAGAGCAAAGTTCTAATGCTATGGCAGACAATGTAACGCACTCGCAGCGTCGTCAGCTAATTGGTGCAGAACCGGGCAATGGGTCAGGTTGATTGTCCGATAAGCTTTAGCTTGTCGTAAGCGCGCGACAAACTAAAGTTTGAAATCTTTCTCTCCCTCTCCCTTTGGGAGAGGGTTGGGGAGAGGGCTTGAGCGCGTCAAGCTTCGCACCCTCCCCTAACCCCTCCCAAAGGGAGAGGAAGAAATCGCGCTTCGTGCCGCAGCGGCGCTGGTGGATTTAGCGACCGCTTTTTTCTTGGCGTCCCATTTAGCGGTAAAGCCTTCGGTAGTAAACTGGCCAACCAGCTTATCGCCTTCCAGATGGCCGGTGATGGCAATCGATTCGTGTTTCGCAAAATCCAGCGTGAAGCTGAATTTGTTTTCGGCCCATGACCCGTCACGCAGCGTGCCGGCCCCGGTGTGTTCGGAATAGGCTGTGCCGGTAAC
>DASQPM010000013.1:0-5683 GCA_035643935.1 Pyrinomonadaceae bacterium
GCCGGGCAGATTGATGCCTTTACGCTCGCCCAGGATTCCGCCATTGATTACACGGCAAACCACATCGGTCCTGGTCGTGCTTTCAACCAGCAACGCAATTGCGCCATCGTCAAGCAAAAGTCTGGTACCTGGTTCGACAACGCGAGCGAGGTCCAGGTAGTTGGTCGCAACCTGGCTTTCGTCACCGATAACGTCTCGGGTTGTTAGCGTAAACTGCGCGCCGGTATTCAACGTCACCGGCTGCCCGTCTTTGAGTTGGCTGGTGCGAATCTTTGGCCCAGACAGATCCACCAGCACCGCCAGTGGCCGGTTCAACTTTGCGGCAGCCACGCGCGCTCTCCTAATGTCTTCGGTCTTTTCTTCACGCGTTCCATGCGACATGTTGATGCGCACGCCGTTGGCACCGGCCAGGATCAAGCTTTCTATGACGCTTTGCTCGCGAGACGCGGGCCCCAGGGTTGCGAGAATTTTCGCTTTTCTTACCGCAGTATCCACGTTATCCTCAATGACCGCAATTTGATTTATCTAGAATATTCCGGGAATCACCGCCGGCACCTGGCGCGCATATTCTTCAAAGCGCTGACCAAACGTTTCGCGCAAAAGGCGCTCTTCAATGCGCACGCGAATCAAAGTACCAATTGCGAAAATAACTATAGCCGCAACCAGCGCTAGCCAGTGACTGATTGCAAGGCCGGTGGCTATCAGCATGCCCAGCATACCGGTGTAAATAGGATGTCGCACGCGCGCGTAAGGGCCTTTGGTGGCAAGCTGGTGATCCTGGACCATGCGCGCCGTTATGCTCCATTCTTTGCCGAGCGTTTTGACTGCACTCATTATCAGTAACACAGAACCTGACGCCGCCACGATGGCAATTGCCGCGGCCAAAAACTCCAGCCATCCAACACCGGCCACGATCGGAGAAAAAAACTGACGGTGAATTGACCACACGATTGCATAGGCCAGGCCTTGCAAAGCCACGCCCGGAATTGAGGCGTGGTCGCGTTTTTGGTCCGGCGCGTTCGGCGGCTTCTTGCGAAAGATAAAGATCCCGGCAAACGCAAACCAACAAGACATTACTACTACGAAAACTATTGTGGGCAATAACTCAAGGGTGATCTTCATCAGCTTTGCAGGCTTTCGACCTCGATGCGAGAGATCTCATGACTGCGCCAGCGAAACATGTTCGTCTTTCCCACTTCTTTCTTTAACAGTTGTTCTCGAATCATCCGTTAATTTTTCAGCTCGGTCTGAATCATTCTCTCCAGATCCGCGCTCGTAGTTGCGTCATAGCCTACAAATCGTTTCACCAGTGCTCCCTGGCGAGCGAATACAAACGTTTGCGGGATGGTTTTATCGTCAGAAAGAAAGAGATCGGTCAATGCCTTATCGGGAAAACCCAGCGGGTACTGAATGTCCAGCTCTTGTGCGAATTCAGGCACCTTGATGCGATCGTCGGGGCCACCGACGTTGAGTCCCACAACTTGAACGCCTTCTGGTCCATATTGCTTTTGCAGCTCGTTTAGCCGCGGTATGCTTCGCCGGCAAGGCTCGCACCAGGTCGCGTAAAAATCCAGCACCAACACTTTGCCGCGATAATCGGTCAATCGTGAGCGCTGTCCATTTGTTCCAACCCAGCCCATCTCTGCATACGAAGACAATGGCGGCATTGGAAAAGTCGTGCTCGGCGGTCCGGAAGAAGCCTGATCATTGTTGGCAACAGGTTTTGTACAGGCGCTGAAAAGGATCGCTGGGGAAAGAACAATGACGAGCAGAAATAAACTCGACAAACAATTCTGGGAAGACAAATGATGCGCGAGAGTTTTCAAGTCGGGTTATTCTACACGCGTCTGAAACGCGAGTGGAATTTACTATTGCTGTTTTACCATTTACGATTCAAAGCATGGATTTTCCGCAAACCGAACGCACTACGCTTAAACGGCTGCCCGAGCGCGGCATCTACGACCGTGAACTTGTTTATGCAATTCTCGACGAAGGCTTCATTTGCCACGTAGGTTTTGTTGCTGATGGCAAGCCGGTTGTGATTCCTACGGGCTATGCGCGCGATGCCAACCAACTCTACATTCATGGTTCACAGGCCAGCCGCATGCTGCGGTCCTTGAAAACCGGTATTGATGTTTGCGTGACGGTGACCCTGATTGACGGACTGGTGCTGGCGCGTTCGGCATTTCATCATTCAATGAACTATCGCTCGGTCGTTGTCTTTGGCAAAGCAACCGCGATTGAAGAACCGGACGCGAAACTGGCCGCGCTCCGCGCTCTTTCTGAACACATGATTCCCGGTCGCTGGGATGAAGTTCGCCAACCAACTGATCAGGAACTGAAAGCAACCACCGTTTTGTCGCTGCCACTTGAGGAAGTTTCGGCGAAGGTGCGCACTGGTCCACCGCTCGACGATGAGGAAGACTATGCTCTTGACGTTTGGGCCGGAGTGTTGCCGCTTAAGCTTGTCGCCGAGAAGCCGGTGAAAGACCCGCGTCTGAAAACAGGCATTGAGCCGGCGCCACATCTCTTCAAATATTCGCGCCAACCGGAGTAACTGGGGAGCCTAAGCCTTGGTGACATGAGGTCAGTACCACCTCGCGGTAGCGGGTGGGTCTCAGATTCGTTACACGGTACGGCGGAGATCGAGCATTCAAGCTATGAAAAGGCGCGGAACCCACCCGCTACCGCGAGGTGGTACTGACCTCATGCCACTGCACGAAGTGACTTCCGGAATGACACGACACGTGGCTACTGCAAACAAACCAAAGTTCATTTCATGGCTGGCCTTCTCCGCAATCTTTCCGGTGACGGCGCTATTGCTGCACGCCGAAGGCCGTTTGTGGATTTGTGCCTGCGGAAAATTGCTGGCGTGGTCCGGCCGCGTTTGCAGCGCTGACAATTCACAACACTTTCTCGATCCCTACAGCTTCACGCACTTGTTGCATGGCGTTCTATTTTTCTGGTTGATTTACTGGCTGGGGCCGCAGTGGCGCGTAACTGGCCAGCTATTGCTGGCGACCGCCGCTGAAGCCGCGTGGGAAGTCCTGGAAAACACAAACTTCATCATCGAACGCTATCGCTCTGCAACCGCCGCCCTGGGCTACAACGGCGATACGGTCGTCAACTCGTTTGGCGATATTCTCTGCTGCATTGCGGGATTCTTGATTGCGCAACGACTTGGCCTGCGCCGCTCGCTTGTTTTGTTTGCCGCTTGTGAATTGATCTTGATCGTGTGGATTCACGACAGCCTGCTGCTTGAGATCCTTATGCTGATAGCTCCCGTCAACGCGATCAAGGCTTGGCAGATGTGTTGACAAAACCTGTGAACCGGAAACTGTAAACCGGGAACCGTGAAACATCTTGAACTGTGACCCGTAACAGTAAACTGTAGGTCACGATTCACGGTTTCACGGTTTCACGATTTCACGATTTCAGGGTTTCACGGTTTCACGATTTCACGATTCACGATTCACGGTTTCCGGTTCACAGTTTACGGTTTCCGGTTTACGATTCACTTCCGATGCCATCCGACAATTATCTCGGTCAGGTGCTCGATGAGAAGTACCGCCTGGAACGGCTGCTGGGCCAGGGCGGCATGGGCGCCGTCTATCTGGCCGTGCACCTCGGCACCGAGCGCTATGTCGCGCTCAAACTGATCACTCCTCAGTTCATGCGCAACGAAGAGTTTGTGCAGCGTTTCAAACGCGAAGCCCGCGCCGCCGGCCGCTTGCGGCACCCAAACGTCGTAGATGTTACCGATTTCGGCTTCGCGCGCGCCCGTGGTGAAGACGTTGCCTATCTGGTGATGGAGTATCTCGACGGCTGCACGCTTGGCGATGTGTTGAAAGAAGAAACGCGATTGCCTTTGGAATGGGTAGTAGACATTCTCGAGCAAGTCAGCTCGGCCGTGCATGAAGCACATCAACAGGGCATAGTGCACCGCGATCTGAAACCGGAAAACATCTGGCTTGAACCAAACCGGCTCGGCGGCTATCGCGTCAAGGTGCTTGATTTTGGAATTGCCAAACTTGCGGAGATTGAGACGACAGTATCGTCCGACATGAAGGACGGCGAGATGACGACGCCCGCGGCTGGACATGGCCCAAGTCAGAATTCGGAAACGGACACACTGCTCTTCGCTTCTGAAGATGCCGGGCCACCAAAGGCGAACTCAGCATTGGCCACTTCAGCTGCCGCGGGCAAAAACGACGACACGCGCATGTTCGCATCATCCGGCACAGCGACGGATATTGAATCGGCCGCCACCGCTGTTCTGCCTCCTACGATTCATGACGAGGATCGGACGCAAATGCTCGACGCTGAAGCGCGCCAAACCAGCGCGGCCCACCCAACCAGTGCCCGCGGCAACGTAACGCTCGGGACGCAGCTGACGCGCGTGGGTGCAATCATGGGTACGCCGCTTTACATGTCGCCCGAGCAGTGCAGCGGCAAGACGCTCGATGCGCGTTCGGACATTTACAGTCTAGGCATCATCGCTTACCAGATGCTGGCCGGTGATCCGCCCTTCGCCGGGCGTACCGACGCCGTAATGCGAGGGCACCGCGAAGCAGCACCCCCGCCGTTGCGCGAGCGAGCAAAGAAAGTTCCTAAGCGCGTGGCGCAAACCGTGATGTCCGCGCTGGCAAAAGATCCAGCCGCGCGCCCGCAAACTGCCGCTGCCTTTGCTTCGGCGCTGCGCGCGCAAGCCGACGGCATCAGCGCGCTTTACCGGCGCGCATTCGCGCTCTACAGCGAATACTTTCCCAAGTTTCTAAAGATGTCGTTGTTGGCCCACTGCCCGGTCATTGTTACCACCGCGCTAATGATCGTCTTGCAACTAGCACTCGAAGCCCAACCGAAAGGCATAACTGTCGCTAAGGTCTCGTTGGTGGTGGCTGTGGCGATTGTAGCCCTGCTGCATGTCGCTGCTTACTTCGTTGCCGCATCAGCCATTGCGGGCATGACTGCGGTCATTGTCACGCAATTGCAAGCGGCGCCGTTGCGGCCAGTGGAATTACGCACGGCCTTTGGTGTTTTGAAGAAACGCTGGAAGCCGTTTCTGAAAACCAGCCTGGTAGTAACGCTGCGAATTATTATTGGCACCGTGTTGCTGGTAATTCCCGGCATCGTTATGCAACTGCGTTATGCATTTTATGCGCCGGTGGTGCTGGTGGAAGGTTTGGAGAAAAAGGCCGCGCGCCAGCGGTCATATGAGCTAGCCTCAAGATCGTGGCGTACCATGATCATTGTCTGGTTACTACAGTTTCTGATTCCAATCACCGTCAGCCTGTTGGTGGGCCAGATACGCGTCGGCGCCAGGCAGCCGGGCGCACCAACGCAGGGCATTCACTTTCAGGAAATTTATAAGCAGCTCGCCAGCCTGGTTAACATAGTGGTGATACCGCTCGTGTCAATCGTCTCGGCACTGCTCTATTTGAAGATGCGACAGCTCGGCGGCGAGACTTTAAGCTCCGCGCTTTCCCAGATTGAAGAAGTAGATAGCCGGCTCAGCGATTGGCAACAACGCATGCGCACCCGCCTTTCAGTGAACACGCCGCGCTCTTCGACGGCAGTAAGCAGTAAGCAGTAGGCAAAAAGCAGAAAGTCGCTTGCTGCTTTCTGCCTACTTTCTTTGTGCCTACGCTACTGCCTGCCTACTGCCTTCTCGCTTCTACTCAGC
>DASQPM010000014.1:0-7680 GCA_035643935.1 Pyrinomonadaceae bacterium
ATTCCCTCAGAACGAATTTCACAATTGCAAACCGGCGGCGCGTTGATGCCGTTATCTGAACTGGTCGCTGTTAGTGGAAGAAATAAACGCGCCAAGGCTGTGCAGGCATTTCGCGATGGTCTTAGTTTTCTTTCGCAGGACGACTGCGAAAAAGCACTGCCGTATTTTGAAAAGGCCGTCGAATCAGACAGCAACTATGCAGAAGCCTGGGCGCAAGCCGGCTTTTGCCGCGAGAAGCTCGGTCGTCACAGTGAGGCTATTGAAGCCTCTCGTCGAGCCGTGTCTCTGCGGCCTTCCGCTGAGTCTTATTTCAATATCGGCTTAGCAAATTACTATTTGAAGCAATACCGCGAAGCCGAGAACAGTTACCGCCAATCGATTCGGCTCGATCCTTATAACGGCGCCGATGCCTGGTACGCGCTGGGATTGGTCTATCGAGACTGGGGTAAGGGCGACGAGGAGATTCAGGCTTACAAGCAGGCGATTCGCTTAAAACCGGATTACGTTAGCGCGCATGAGAGAGTTGCCTCTGCCTACGTGCGTTTAAAGAAGTATCCGCAAGCGATTGAAAGTTACAAACAACTCCTTGCGCTCAAACCTGGCGATGCTACCGTCCCGAACAATATGGGTGAGGCTTACATCGAATTGGGCCTAACGTCAGATGCGGTTGAAGCTTTCAAACACGCCATCCAACTGAAGCCCGACTTTGGGAAAGCTTATTATAATCTGGGCCGATCTTATTTGACGCTTGGCAATCGCAATGCGGCGCTGGAGCAATACAATATCCTGCAAACACTTGATCCGGACTGGGCAGAGAAACTTGATGCGCTAATTAACCCGTGACAGTCGGCAGACGGCAGGGGCAGTCGGCAGACAGGAGGGTCTTCAGGAAAACTTTTCTGGATGCGCAATCATACCGCCCAGCATGCGACCAACTTCTTCATAGCCTGCTACTAGTTCGAGTCGGCGCTTTTCCGATAGGTATTCACAGGCGGTAGCCAAATCCAGCCATACCTGAGTTTCAGTTGCCTCGCCATCCGCATCAGCCATCTTACTGACGAACATCTTCGGATAAAGCTTTTTGCGATAGCCCTCACCGATATTCGCCGGAACACTGCGTGATGATCGACGGATTTGATCGATTAACGAGTAAGTTTCTTCCTTTGGAAAATGCTTCGACTCCTTAAAAATCTCCATGGCAAGTTTGAAAGCTAGTTGATACGCCTTTAAGTCTCCGAACCCTTTCGCCGTTGGCATATTGGCCTCCTACTAGCGGTTTCAGGGTGATCACTTGAAACAATATCGGTTGCTCCTGACCGATCTGACCTGCTGACTGCTCCTGCTGACTGCTCCTGCCGACTGCTCCTGCCGACTGCTCCTGCTACTGCTCCTGCTACTGCTCCTGCTACTGCTCCTCCCAGCGACGATTAATCAGACTCGCGACAAACCCCGCGCCGAATCCGTTGTCAATATTTACTACCGTCACGTTCGACGCGCATGAATTGAGCATGCCCAGCAGCGCCGCTATACCACCAAACGACGCGCCATAGCCAATGCTTGTCGGCACGGCAATAACGGGCACGCTGACCAATCCGCCAACCACCGAAGGCAGTGCGCCTTCCATGCCCGCCACCACAATGGCAACGCGCGCACTTTGCAGCAACGAACGTTCAGCCAGCACGCGATGTATGCCGGCCACACCCACGTCCCACACGCGCTTAACGTGATTTCCCATTGCTTCCGCGGTTAAAGCCGCTTCTTCTGCGACTGGTATGTCGCTGGTGCCGGCGGTCACTACTACTATTTCGCCAACGCCGCGCTCAGTCTTATCTCTTTGGATTCTTATCAAGCGCGCTGTCGCGTGCCATTCCGCCTCAGTAACGATGTTGCGCACTTCTCCAAACGTGCCTTCGTCTGTATGGGTCACGAGCACGTTGGGAGCATGTTGCAGCAGCCGCTCAACTATGCCGATAACTTGTTCGCGCGTCTTTCCGGCGCCGAACACTACTTCCGGAAAACCCTGACGCGTCGCGCGCGCGTGATCGACACGCGCGTAGCCGATGTCTTCATAGTGAAGGTTTTGAATGCGACTGACCGCTTCGCTCGTTTCCAGCTCTCCCGCGCGATGCGCCGCCAATAGTTGTTCCAGTGCGGTCAGGTTCATTAAGAAAAGCACTCGTTGGGTCGTGAATTAAGGGGGGCATTCTAGCATTCGCCAGCGAAGCATTCGAAATGAGCTTGCTTGCACGGGATTCGACCGCCAAGTAAGATTCAAACAACGAAAGATTTTAAGAGATAGTTGAACGTCAACGGCCACTAGACCCCATGACTGCTCTGCTCAGAAATGTTCGCGTTACGCTCGAGATGATAAAGATCGAGCACACGCTGTTTGCACTTCCGTTTGCTTTTCTAGGGGCAGTGCTGGCCGCCAATGGACTGCCATCAATCAGACAAGTTTTTTGGATCACCATCGCGATGGTCGGTGCTCGCTCGACAGCCATGGCCTTCAATCGCATCGCCGACAGAGATTACGACGCGCAAAATCCACGCACGAAAACTCGCGCTATCCCGGCGGGACTTTTGTCGGTTGGTTTTGTCTGGATGTTCACTTTAGTTTCCGCAGCACTCTTCTTATTGGCTGCAGCAATGCTGAACCGGCTCACATTGCTGCTGGCGCCCATCGCGCTGGCGAGCGTCATGCTTTATTCGTATTCGAAACGATGGACCTTGCTTTCTCATTTGTTTCTTGGTTGGTGTTTGTCGATTGCGCCGGCAGGCGCCTGGATAGCGGTGCGCGGCCATCTGGACAGCCCAGTGCCGCTCTTGCTCTCGCTGATAGTGCTGTTGTGGACCAGCGGCTTCGACGTCCTTTATGCGTGCCAGGATTATGAGTTTGATTTGCGCGCGGGCTTGCACTCGATTCCGAAACGATTTGGCATTGCCAGTTCGTTGCTGATCGCGCGACTCTTTCACCTTTGCGCGTTCGTTGCGATTCTGGCTTTATACTGGATTACGCAGCTTGGAGCTTTTGCTCTCGTGGGTGTTATTGTCACGGCCGCCTTGCTTGTCTATCAGCATCGCCTGGTGCGCGCCAATGATTTGAGCAAACTAAACGCGGCATTTTTCACTACTAACGCCTTTGTAAGCGTCATTCTGTTTGTGACATTTGGAGGTGCGGTTCTCTTGAGGGCTTTTTCATGAACTTTTCACACGACAAGAATTTGGTGGCCATCGCACAGAAAGTTGAAGCAGGCGAGCGTCTGACTTTTGCAGATGGGGTCGCCTTGTTTGCAACCGATGACCTGCCTTCACTGGGCAAACTCGCGGATAGTGTTCGGCGCCGCAAGCACGGGCGCACCACTTATTTCAACGTAAATCGTCACTTCAATCCCACAAATGTTTGTTACGTCGATTGTAAATTTTGCGGCTTTTATCGCACCCCGCGACAGCCCGACGCCTACACCCACAACATCGACGATAGCCTGCGCATCGCCGGGGAAGCTGTGAAGGAAGGCGCAACTGAACTGCACATCACAGGTGGACTGAACACCAAGCTGCCGTTTAATTATTTCACCGATTTGCTTTCCGCGCTGAAGCAGCATTATCCGCAACTTCATTTAAAAGCCTTTACGATGGTCGAGCTTGACCACTTCGCGCATTTCTACAAGCTGAGCGACGAAGAGGTAATCGAAAAGTTGATCGAGGCAGGCCTGGATTCCTGCCCGGGCGGCGGCGCTGAAATCTTTCGCGAGCCGACGCGCTCAATGATATGCGCGCATAAATGCGACGCGGACCGCTGGTTAGAGTTGGCAGGCAAGGTGCATGCGGCGGGCTTGAAGACAAATGCGACGATGCTTTACGGACATATTGAATCGATTGAGGACCGCGTGGACCACTTGATTCGTTTGCGGCAACAGCAGGACAAGTCTGGCGGTTTTCAGTGTTTGATACCGTTGGCGTTTTATCCGGAAAACACCCAACTTGCGCATTTGTCAGGGCCTTCGGCTGTTGACTCGCTTAAGACAATGGCAGTTTCCCGCCTGCTGCTCGACAACTTTGAACACTTGAAGGCCTACTGGGTGATGCTTGGGAAACGGCTGGCGCAAGTGGCGCTGCACTTTGGCGCCAATGATATTGACGGCACCATTACTGAAGGCGGTGAACTAAGCGAAAGCTACTCGATTGAATCAAACAATGAGGTGAAGATGTCGCGCGATGAGATCGTTACCTTGATCGAAGACGCCGGCTTTACGGCCGTCGAGCGCGATACGGTTTATAACCCGGTTGAGCGCCGTAACGTCAGCCTCGTCTAATCATACATCCACTCCGAAATACGATTATGTCAACGCTAATTGAAACACGCACAATAACTGTCGCCCATTCACCAGACTCCGACGACGCTTTCATGTTTTATGGTCTGGCTACTGACAAGCTGGATACGGGCGAGCTGAAATTTACACACGTCCTGAAAGACATTCAAACCTTGAATGAAGAGGCCTTGCGCGGCACATACGATGTCACCGCCGTCAGCTTTCATGCCTACGCGTACATCAGTGATAAATATTTGCTGCTGCCGCATGGAGCGTCGATTGGCGACAACTATGGCCCGGTTCTGGTCTCAGGCCGACCAGCAAGATCTGAAAACATCTCGAAACTAAGGATCGCTGTGCCCGGTACATTAACCAGTGCCTTCCTCGCGCTGAGAATTTTCAATCCGGAATTCCAATACGAAGTTGTGCCTTTCGATAAGATTATCGACGCGGTAAAGAGTGGAGATTGCGACGCCGGCCTTTTGATTCACGAGGGACAACTGTTCTATGAATCACTTGGTCTTCACAAGGTATTGGACTTGGGTGAGTGGTGGCACGAACGCACGGGCTTGCCGTTGCCCATGGGCGGCAACGCGATCCGTCGTGAGTTGGGCCCTGAGATCATTCATCAGGTTTCCGACTGTTTGCGCGAAAGCATTTGCTTTGCGCTCGACAATCGTGAAGACGCTCTTCAGTACGCAATGCAGTTTGCCCGAGACATGGATACTTCGCTCGCCGATCGCTTCGTTGCAATGTGGGTCAACAATCTAACTCTCGATTACACCGAACGAGGTCGCGAAGGTGTACGCAGGTTTCTGACCGAGGGATTTGAGCGGGGCATAATCGCGAAACGTCCGAACATCGAATTCGCGAGTTGAGTTGGAGCTGCAGCTGGGGTGCGCGCGGCGGTTATTAGCCACCCCGCCCAGAAGGGGTGACTCCCGCCGCGCACATCATCGGTTCAAGGCTGGCGATCAGGCTCCTCCCAAAGCTTGACCTAAACGTCTTTCTCCCATGCAGCAACGCGGCCGCTCAGCGTTGCATATGCGCCTTCGCGCTATTGAGGTCCATGGAAATTTCGACGTTGCCACGTCCCGACGTGAGGACTTTACAATCTCCCGGAAGGCCCGATCATGAGTCGACGGACCGAGTCTTTTTCAAACTGCCCGGCGTCTTCAAGAAGCGCTGGAATTCGCCTGCGATGCCGTGTAAAAATCGTAAAAATCGATTAACTAATTCTACTGGGAGCACATTACATCACTTGCATGAAATTTTGCAATAAGAATCGGGGAAGTCCGGAGACGCCGTTTACCGCTTAGAAGTAGGTGGCAACACGACTTTATTCCAAGGCCATCTGAGAGGGGTAATTTTTGGATTGCTCCGTCTGGTTCTCACTCAAGGATTTATAGAAAATGCATAGAAAACCCCAGGTAAAGGCCCTTAAGTTTATGGCTCTGCTGATTGGCCTCCTACTATTAGCGTTGCCGGCGTTCGGGCAGGTTTTGTCTACCTCTGCAGATCTTCCGCCAGCAGAAGTGGACCGCATAATCAATACGTTCACGGCTAAGGAAAGTCATTTTCGTAAGGCCCTTAACGAGTATGCATTCAAGCGTGATGCGGTGTTGCAGAGTCTGGGAATGGGCGGCCAGGTAACCGGCGAATATCACCGCATTTCTTATTTCACCTTCGACGATTCCGGTAATCGATTCGAGAAAATCAGCTACTTTCCGATGCCATCGTTCGGCGGCTCCGTTACTCAGGAGGATCTTGAGGACCTTGGTGGAATCCAACCTTTTGCGTTGGAGCCTTCGAAAATCCCCCAATATGATTTTAAATATGTCGGCAAAGAAAAAATTGACGAACTAAGCCTCTACGTGTTCGATGTCAGTCCGAAAGTGATGCCTGACCCGAAAAAAACTAAGGAACGATTTTTTAAGGGTCGCGTTTGGGTGGAAGATCAGGACTTTCAGATTGTGAAGACCAAGGGAAAAGGTGTTCCGGAAACAAAGAACAATAAATTTCCTACCGTTGAAACTTACCGCGAACAAATCGACGGACGTTATTGGTTTCCGACGTATTCTTACGCTGACGATGAGTTGATTTTCGAGAGCGGCGAATCGCTGCATGTTCGCATGCAAGTTCGCTACTCGGATTTTGTAAAGGCCAGCGCCAAAGTGAAAATTATTGAGATTGAGAAACCCGACGCGCCCACGAAAGGAACTAAACCGGTTACGCCGCCGCCGCCGCGCAAACCCTAGCGCAGTAGCGCCGGCTTAACTCGAAAATCCCAATTCGTCGCCAATCATGGTGTGCACGCGTTCAAGCAGTTGCTTGACCTCCTCATCGCTGGAAACTCCGGCGGTCGATACTGGCGGAAGTATAACCATTTCGATCGTTCCTGATCTCGCTTCACCGGTTCCCTTGCCCATCAAGTAATCCGTGTTTCTGATTGCGACCGGCACGATCGGTACGCCTGCCTGCGCAGCCATGTAGAACGCGCCTTTCTTAAAGGGGAGAAAGTCGCGCGGCCGGGCGCGAGTACCCTCCGCGAAGACACCGAACGATCTGCCGGAACGAATGCGCGCGGTGGCCGCTTCCGTGGTCTGCAATGCGCGCTCGCGATTAGAGCGATCGATAGCCATGACGTTTACATAACCCATACCGTATCCAAGAATCGGCACCTTCAGTAATTCCTTTTTTGCCAGCAGTCCGAGGCGCGGCCCGGCGTAAGCAAAAAGAGTAGCAGTATCCAAATACGAACGATGGTTCGAGATGAAGACGTAAGTTTGATTTGGATCAATATTTTCGTTTCCAGTTACCCGCACCTTCATGCCACTCAAACGCAGCCAGTTGCGAGCACCAAAAAGCGCCCAGGGATAAACGAGCTCATGATTACGCGTCAACCAAGCCACTAACAGCACTGGCGGAGCAAAGATGAGCAGAAGCGCCGCCGCAACGCATAGTGACCACCAGTAATGTAGACGTCGAAGCATGGGCATCTGGCGGATTATGATTCCGAGCGGCAGATAATCGCACACTTTCGCTTTTCCGGGCGACCGAAGGGCAGTTAGCGACTGCATCTGGATAATCGCAGATTTCCACGAGTAACTTCTCCGCCTTGCTTCAACCGCATCAGTAGCGTTATCTTTGCGTCGCCCAATCTCTCCTCCGGCCGCATCCGTGGGGCCAACATTCGAAGCATCTAATCCGGTCACTGCGCATCCAAGTCAGGTGGGCACAGCCACGCGTTAGCATCGAATCAGGAGTCCAGTATGAAGAGAATTTCTCTAACCTTACTTTTTGTTTCGCTTTTCGCCGTTTTTGGGGCAGGCCTAACTGCGCAAACGCGAGCGCGCCGGGTTGGCGAAAA
>DASQPM010000015.1:0-3249 GCA_035643935.1 Pyrinomonadaceae bacterium
ACCCTGCTTTTGATAGGGACGATGGCGCTCTCTTTGTTACTCGTTCCGGCGCGCGCGGCGAACAGCTCCCCGTCACATTGTTTCGCATCGATGTGAACGGAGAAATTACAGAGTTTTCTGGCGACATCACCAACCCAACTGGGATAGCTTTCGACAGTCGTGGTCAAATGTTCGTCAGCAGTCGCATGGACGGAACGGTCTATCGCATCACGCCGTTCAAAGAAGCGCTGCCATTCGCGCGCGGCCTTGGTGTCGCGACCGGGATTGCATTTGATTCCGAGGACACGATGTACGTGGGTGATCGCACCGGCACGATTTACAAAGTTAACGGCATTGGCGAAGAGACTATATGGGCGCAACTTGAGCCCTCGGTGTCCGCTTTTCACTTAGCTGTTGGCCCAGACAATGCGCTGTACGTCACCGGTCCAACTGTGGCGAGTTTTGATTCGATAATGCGCGTCGCTCCCGATGGCGGCGCCAGCACTTTTTACAAAGGCTTAGGCAGGCCGCAGGGATTGACGTTTGATCCGGAGGGAAATCTTCTGGTTGCGGCTTCGCTGCGCGGGCGTCGCGGCATCGTGAGGATCACGCCTGATGGAAAAGACGCTGGACTGTTTTTGGCGGGCATGAATCTGGTTGGGCTCGCGTTCAGTTCCAGTGGCGATTTGGTGGTGGCTTCGACCGATTCGGTTTACACCGTGGCGTTGGGATTGGCGTCGTAGTGACATGAAGTCAGTACCACCTCGCGGTAGCGGGTGGGTCGTGTTGACATTCAGGCGACTCACAATCCTTGATGCTCGTTATCCGCAGTTGCAAGCCTACGAATCCATCACCCACCCGCTACCGCGTGGTGGTACTGACCTCCTGCCACCAGAATGTATTTGCAGTTTCTTCAACCAGTTCAGACTAAGACACTACTCATAACCTCAGTTTTTGACACGATCTAAGGGCCATGCTAGTGTGAACAACTTGTTTTATTTCTGTCGCGCCGACCTGCTAAATGGGCAATATCAACGTCAGTATTCAACAATTCATCCTCTACATGGTGGCGCTCATTTTTTCGTTGTCAGTTCACGAGTCGGCCCATGCCTGGATGTCGAATAGATTCGGCGACGATCTTGCACGTTTGCAGGGACGTATTAGTCTGAATCCGGTTTCCCACGTCGATCCGATCGGCACTTTGCTTTTCCCCGCGATTGCTTTTTTCACTGGCGCACCACTTATTGGCTGGGCAAAACCCACACCAGTTAATCCGTTGAAGTGGCGTAATAAACGCGTCGCAAATTTCTGGGTCTCTGCCGCCGGTGCTATTAGCAACTTCATCATTGCATTTGTCGCTGGAGTCATTATCAGAATGCTGTATTCAACCGGAGTCATCGATGAGAATCTCGGTCTTGTCAACGCTGGTTCGACAATTGCGAATGGCGCCATTGAGTTGTTGATCGTGTTCTTTATTCTTAATGTCGCACTTGGTGTGTTCAATCTTCTGCCGATTCCTCCGCTGGACGGAAGCAAGGTACTGGCCAGCATACTTCCACCCAGTTTCGAATCCGGAATAGAAACTCTCGAGCGGTTTGGATTTATCCTGTTGTTCATTGCAGTTTTTACGGGCGTGCTTAGCGTCATTTTCAGATTCGTTATGCCGCTGGCGTGGGGTCTGGTATTTATCGGTAGCAGACCATGAAAAGAATTTTTAGCGGCGCACAGCCCACCGGCGACGTTCATCTCGGGAATTATCTCGGCGCGTTGCGCAACTGGGTGGCGTTGCAACATGAGTACGAAAGCTTTTTCTGCATCGTCAACCTCCACGCGATTACCGCGCGGCAGGATCCGAAGCTGTTAGCAGAGAAAACCCGCGAGCTGGCCCGCATCTATATTTCGGTCGGAATTGATCCCGCCATTTCGACAGTTTTTGTCCAGTCCGACGTTGCGGAACACGCAGAACTGACCTGGGTGCTTAACTGCATTGCGCGCATGTCTGAGCTTGAGCGGATGACGCAATATAAAGACAAGGTGCGCAAACAAAGCGAGAACGTCGGCGTCGGGGTGTTCGACTACCCGGTTCTGATGGCAGCGGACATTCTGCTTTATCAAACCGATCTGGTTCCCGTAGGCGAGGATCAGAAGCAGCATCTTGAGCTGACGCGTGACCTGGCTATTCGGTTCAACCGCGATTACGGCGAAACCTTTCGCGTTCCTGACGCTTATATTCCAAAGGTCGGCGCGCGCATAATGTCGTTGTCGGATCCCACGAAGAAGATGTCAAAATCCGATGACGATCCGGCAGGGTGCGTTTTGCTGCTGGACGATGCAAACAGCATTCAACGAAAATTCAAACGCGCGGTGACGGATTCAGGGACGGAAATTTGCTTCAACGCCTCGCGTCCGGCGATCACGAACCTGTTGACGATCTTTCAATTGCTGACGGGCCAGGCCCCGGACGAGATTGAATCGCATTTTGCAAACAAGGGTTATGCTCAACTTAAGCAGGAGTTGGCGGAAATCACGATCGAGTTTTTGCGGCCTCTGCGCGAACGAGTTGAATCGATCAGCGACCGTGAATTAGGTGCGATACTGGACCAGGGTAAGCACAAAGCGCAGGGAATTGCGGAAGCAACGTTGGAAACGGTAATGGCGCGCCTGGGAATTTCCGGCGCCAAAGAACTGTTAGTAGGAAGGTAATGGACGAAACACGAGAGGGAACAGCCGCACAACCGGCACAGGAAGAAACCGGCGGACCGATAAGCGTGACCGGATCGTCTCCGGAGATTGTCGCCGATGACACCACCGACGATCTGAAGATCGTGATGGGCGACTTTGATGGCCCACTCGATCTGTTGCTGCACTTGATTCGGCAGGAGCAGGTCAACATCTATGACATTCCGGTGGCGCGCATCGCGGACGAGTACCTGCGTTATTTGCAGGTGATGCAGGAATTGGACATTGCCGTGGCCGGTGATTTCCTGGTGATGGCAGCGACGTTGATAGAACTGAAGACCCGGATGCTTTTGCCGCGCGATCCTTTTGCGGCGCCGGAAGAGGAAGAAGATCCGCGCAAAGATCTGGTGGATCAACTGCTCGAGTATCAGAAGTACAAGGCGGCCGCGCAAATGCTTTGGTCGCGCGCCACCGTCGAGCGCGCGGTGTTCAAACGCGCGGAAATCGAAACTGATAAGAACAATCCTGAGGTTTCTGTCGGACTTTTCGATTTACTAAAAGTATTTCAGGAAATTCTGGCGCGTCACAAAG
>DASQPM010000016.1:0-2585 GCA_035643935.1 Pyrinomonadaceae bacterium
CAAAGCGCATTGCTCAACAGCCCAAGTTCCAAATTGCAATGCTCGGCGCCGGCTTGCTCGATCAGAAGCGGGCCATCGCGGAAGTTAAGGCCCAGACATCAATTGGCAGGGCCTTGATGGAAATTGAACAGCGAGTCATCAATCACCAGGTGAACAAAGCCATCCAGTCGGAACAACCGAAACCAGCAAAGAAAGCAAAGAAGAAAAAACCGCAATGAACTTGCGCTAAACAAACTCCGCTGCACTCGCGGACCTCACTAAATATCTTCGAGGAACCAAGCCATGGCTCGTAAGAAACTCGTCGCTGGAAATAACAACAAACGCCCTCACAAGCGATCCCGCAAGCAAGCAGTGTCGCTTGAGACGGATCTAGTAGTGCTGGCCATCGATGCTGCTTTCGAAGTCATCACCCAGGCAGGCTTCAACTATCGCCAGCAGAACGTCTACCCCTACCTGGAACAAAAAGGATTTTCTATCAAGCGATCCCAGGAATCTCTGGCGCGGCGCGTTTACGTGGCGCCCGAAGCGCGCAAGCCACACGTGATTTACATGACTGGCGTCGGTCATGGAGGTTACGACTCTTATACGGGCGATTTTTACGACTCGATCTTTAGCGTCGGCAACTACAGTCCTGAAGAGTGTTACGGGAAAATTGTTCATTTCATCTCGTGTGAAACGGCGCGCGACCTTGGCCCGGATTTCATAAGCCATGGCTGCCGTGCCTATTTCGGTTACGACGAAAACTTTACCTTCCTGCTTGACTCTGCCGACCTCTTTTTCGAATGTGACTCCGAAATCGACCGCGGCTTTGCCGACGGATTGAATGCGAAGCAGGTGCACGAACGAGTCAACCTGCTTTTCAACAAACACATTGACGCGCTGCGCCAACAAGGAAGCGACTACAAGGCTGCCACGCTCGAATTTGATCGCGATCATTTGCGCGGGCCGCTCTCGGGACCGCAGTGGGGCGATCCGCTGGCGTCATTGACCGGTTAACGAACTTTGCAAAAAAATATTTAGACACTTGCTTCAAAACTCGCCTAATCACAAGAGGAGGTCCCCAAAAATCTCATGCGCTTACGTTACCTTGTCCTACTAACCGCTTTGACATTCACAGGCGTTCAAACTAATCCCAACCTTCATGCTCAATCGGTAATCAGTTCGTTACGAGTTCCGCCGCAAGCGGGCCAGGTTGAGGTGCGCAAACCAAGGAAGAGCGATACCTCGATCCGGCTGGATCAAATGAATATTCCGGCCGCGCCTGTCAGTCTCGGTCCGCCGACTGAAAAGCCCATTCGGCTGAATCCAAGTATCTCAGTCGCGCTCGGTCTGTCGCCTGACGGCGCCTTGCAATCGACACCGGGCTCGCCGCACCCAGCAACGATCGGCGCTGCCAAAGATGGTCTTGGCAGTAACTTTCCGAATTTCCAAATCGAGAATGCACCACCCGATACCAGCGGAGCGGTGGGAAAGACCCAGTTTGTGCAATGGGTCAACACTTCGTTTGCGATATTCGACAAGGCGACTGGTAATCGCCTGCTTGGTCCCATCAAGGGAAAGTTTTTATGGCAGGGATTGGGGGGCCCGGGAACACCGGTGCCCTGCGAAGTAAATAACGACGGCGACCCTGTCGTTTCCTATGACCGGGTTGCGAATCGTTGGGTGCTTTCGCAGTTCTCGGTAAACGGCGGCACCTTTGCCCAATGTATCGCCGTCTCGGAAACTTCCGACGCCCTGGGCCGGTATCATCGCTACGAGTATGAAGAGCCCGCCTTTAACGACTATCCACACATGGGAGTTTGGCGTGATGCTTACTATTTTTCTTACAACATGTTTGAAGGCCTCTCCGGCGCGCGTGCGTGCGCTTACGATCGTCGCAAGATGATGGTTGGCGATCCCAATGCCGCCGAACAGTGCTTTCAGTTAGGCTTGCCGTTCTTTGGTATTTTGCCTTCGGATGCTGACGGCCGCACATTCGCGCCTGTCGGCAGACCAAACTACTTTGTTGGCCTGGGCACTAACAGTCTGCTGCTTTGGAAGTTTCATGTGGACTTTGCCAATCCGGTTAACACGACGATGGGTACTGGTCCAACACATCAACCAAATGCAACGCTTCCGGTAGCCAGATTCAATCTGGCTTGCAGCGGCACGGGGCAAACTTGCGTGCCGCAACCGGGTACAACTCACCAGCTTGATTCACTGGGCGAGCGCCTGATGTTTCGTCTTGCTTACCGCAAATTCACTTCGCGTGAAGTCCTGGTGCTTAATCACACGGTGGACATTGGACCACCCACGGGTAGAACCGCTATTCGCTGGTATGAGATCCGTAATCCAAACGATGCGCAGCCAATCGTTTTTCAGCAGGGAACCTATTCGCCCGATGCAACGCACCGCTGGATGGGCAGCATAGCAATGGACAAGGTCGGCAACATCGCGCTGGCGTACAGCATTTCAGGCAATAGCGTGAAACCGGGCGTTGCGTTTACTGCACGAGCTCCGACTGACGTAGCTGGGCTTATGGGAGCCGAAAGCGTGCTCAAGGCTGGCGGTGGCATACAGGATACATCGTCGCGCCATTTGTCTCG
>DASQPM010000017.1:0-8000 GCA_035643935.1 Pyrinomonadaceae bacterium
CGCAACGCAGGCAGAGTCATCATCGCGTCGCCAACCCAGTTGGTGCCTCTGACAATGATGCGCTTGACGTTGGTTACTTGGAATTCGTTCATCGCTTAGTGGTCAGAAAGATTTTCCATTTGTCATTTACCATTTTTCATAATTTCTCATTTGTCATTGGCCGAACAGGCAGCGAGGTTCATCTCAGAACTCTTTCAACTATCTGCTGAACGAAACAACTTCTGAAATGACAAATGAGACGGTAAATGACAAATGGAAAATCTCTGTTTTCTCTCTCGCCGCCAATGGTCAATCTCGCGACTAAACGGGACAGGCAGGAATGCCTGTCCTACTTAGAACAAGCTGCGCAGTCCTTGCTCGATTCCTATTTGAGGTTGCCAGCCGAGTTGTTCGCGAATCTTTGTTGTATCCGAAACATAACGAACCGGAACATTCTGCGGCAACGATCCTGCGTCAACGATTTTCGGTTCAAGTTGAATTAGTTTGCCAGTCATTTCGACCAGTTCTCGCAAGCTTACCGAGTTTCGCACGCCGCCGCCGAGATTATACAGACCCGAAGAGTGTGCAGAATCGATGAACGCCTGACAGGCCCGGGAAAAGTCATCGACGTGCAGAATATCGCGGATGGGATGCCCGTTTAACGGCAGATCAATGGTCCAACCGCGCTTCACTGATTCCACGTAATGGGTAACAAAACCTGATTCATTGCCCTCGGAAGTCCGCGCATAAACCGTCGCCAGGCGGAAAATGCAAGCCCGCACATCGTTTCGTCGGGCATAGTATTCGACGTAGCGCTCACCAATCAGCTTTGACCACTCCAACGCCGTCTGGCCGCAGTAGTCAGTTGAACAAGTTTCCGGGACTTGGGCGTGCAGGTTTGGGTGTGAACCGTAAACGTCTTTGGTCGAGGCGTAGATAAAGGCCGCGTTGGGCTTGAGGTTCTTTACGACGTTCAGCGCGCCTTCGGCATTAGTGCGAAAACAAAGCTGAGCGGCCTGGGGATCTTTATCGAGATGGGCGGCGAGATGAATTACGGCGTCGTAATCAGCCACCATTTTGACGTCTTCCTCGTCAAGGATGTCGTGGCCGGTGCGCCGCGAGAAATCGTCAGCATTAAAGAAGCGGCAAACGTGCGTGCCCAGATAGCCACTGCCGCCGGTAACGAGAATTTTCATCTAGCAAAATCAACCGCCAGGCCCTTGGCCAGCGCGTCCAGCTTCATTAAGGATTCGGCATGTCCAATGGCGATGAGTATGTCGCCGCTGCCAATAGTTGCATCGCCGCGTGGATTAAAAAGAATTTGGCCATCGGCGCGCCGGATACTAACGACTACGATGTCGAGTTCCGAACGAATGTTCGTCTCACTCAGTTTTTGGCCCACTAATCGCGAAGCTGGATCAACGGTCAACTCCTCAAATGCGAGGTCCAACTGGTTGGCTGTCATTGAGCCGATGAAATCGTCAACCGCCGGCTTGGTTAGTGCCATCGCCATACGATGCCCGCCGATGATTGTCGGCGCAACCACCCGATTTGCGCCCGCGCGAATCAGCTTGGCTTCAGCTTGCTCTTCGGCGGCGCGCGCGACGATGTGTAAATTGGGATTCAAATCACGGGCGGTAAGTACGACGTAAACGTTGTCTGCATCGTTGGGCAAGCAGGCGGCAAGCCCGCGCGCTACCTCAACGCCCGCCTCTCTTAGAGTCTCTTCAAGCGTTGCATCGCGCACCAGCACGATCACGCCGAGTTCGATGAGGTCGGCAACTCTTTGGCGGTCTCTTTCGATGACGACAAAGTCTTCGTTGCTATTCAGAAGGGTGCGCACCAGGTGCGAACCAACGCGTCCGGCGCCGCAGATGATGAAATGATTTCTTAGCTTGCTCATTTTTCGTGACTGGCGCCGTTCGCCAAAGGTGGCGACCAACTCAGATTGAACTATCGCGTGCACCGTCGCCGTCAGCGCGTAAAGCACTACGCCCACCCCGGCGAGCATAAAAACCATCGCAAATAATCGCCCACTGCGCGTTGCCGGCGTGACATCGCCGTAGCCAACCGTCGTCACAGTTTGCGCCGCGGCGTACAGGCTATCAAGTAGCGACCACCCTTCGATCAGATGGAAGCCGATGGCCCCGCAGCCCATAGCAACAATGACGGCCAGAAGAGCAAAGAGGATGCGGCGATCGTTGCCGGCAAGCGAACGCGTTCGCGTTGGCGATAGACTCATAAGTTACGAATCGCATCTAAGGTGCAGTTAGCTTTGGACGTTAGCTAAAGACACACAGGCTGTCAATTAAGTGGACACCCTGAGTGCGAGAGGTTAGCATTTAAGATACGAGGATGGACGACTGACCACAGCCCGAAGCACAATTGGACCAGCAAGGTCTATCGCCTGTCTTTTATGCCAGTAAGATACCCACCTGAAGGAAAGCCACCCGGAATCAGAGCGGGAAAAGATTCGCGACAATCTCGCGTCATAGCTTACACGCAACCGAATCCCAGTTTTGGCCGTCGCGTACTCCGCCGGCTTCTCAGTCCGCCAGTAATCATTCCGCTCGCCGCGATTGCCGTCATCGTCATTGGTTTCCTGATTTATTACTGGACCGTCTTTTCCGGGCGCATCGACAATCTACTAAAGGGCGAAGTCTTCACGCGCTCCGCCGGAATTTATGCAGCGCCAAAACAGCTTCATGTGGGACAGCCGATTAGCCAGGACCAACTGCTGGAACTCTTGAAGGGCTCCGGCTATGTGGAAAAAGCGCAACAGGCGGACAAAGCCCGTGGCCGCTATACGGTCAACAACGGCGCGGTTGAAATTGAACCAAGCGACAGTAACGTAGTTGATGGCCAGCGACAGTTTCAGCACGTGCGTATCCAGTTTGCGCGTACTGGCAAAGGCGTCACTGGTATCTCGGATCTCGACACCAACGCAAAATTAGATAAAGCGTGGCTCGAGCCACAATTGATCAGCTCCGTAACTGGCCGCGACCGAGCTAAACGGAAGATAGTGGGCTACAACGATCTGCCGCCTCACCTGGTGAAGGCAATCGTGGTAACCGAAGACAGATCTTTCTTTGAACACTACGGGGTAAACCTTCGCGGCATTTTGCGCGCGCTGGTGCGGCGCTACGACTCCGATCCCAATTCCCCGATAGCGCGGCAGGGCGGTTCCAGCATCACGCAGCAGTTAGTTAAGAACCTACTGCTTTCACCGGAGCGAACGCTGCGACGCAAGGTGGCTGAAGCCTACATGTCAATCATTCTCGAGACGCGGCTGTCGAAAGAGCAGATATTCGCGCTCTACGCGAATCAGGTTTACCTGGGCCAACAGTCGGGCTTCTCGATAAATGGTTTTGGCGAAGCTGCGGACGCCTATTTCAACAAAGACGTGACCAATCTGACTTTGCCTGAGTCAGCTTTTCTCGCCGGATTGATTCGCAGTCCCAATCGCTACAACCCGTATCACGATCTCGATACAGCCACCGCGCGCCGCAATCAGGTGCTGGATAATATGGCGGAAACCGGCGCGATTACGGCGGACGAAGCCGCGAAAGCCAAAGAGCAGCCGCTCCAGGTTGCCGCAACAAAGGGACGCATTGATATGTCCGATGCTCCATATTTTGCAGACTACGTTCAGGGTCAGTTGGGTGACATCATTGCCGGGCCGGGTGCCGCGGAACACCTGCGCATTTACACAACTATCGATCTTGATTTGCAACGCGCCGCTTATGCAGCAGTCACAAAACAGTTGGCGGCGCTGGACAAAATTGAAGCGAAACGCTTTGAGCCAGGAACGTTGCAAGCCGCGTTGATTGCGATGAACGCGAAGACAGGAGAAATTGTGGCGATGGTTGGCGGCCGCGATTACGGCAAGAGTCAACTGAACCGGGTCACTGATGCATACCGTCAACCGGGTTCATCGTTTAAGCCTTTCGTATATGCGACGGCCCTCAACACCGCCTACGATCCCGTTCCTCGCGTTATCACGGCGGCGACCACCTACGTCGACGAGCCCAAGACATTTACTTATGACAATCAGGAATATTCGCCCGGTAACTTTGGCGACACGTATTCTCACGCGCCCGTAACGCTGCGTGACGGGCTGGTCCATAGTTTGAACGTTGTGACCGTTGACGTGGCGATGGAAGTAACAATTGGCCGCGTCATGAATCTCGCAGCTAAAGCAGGTCTGCCCAAACCGGCGCGCGCTTACCCGGCGATGGCACTCGGCACCAGTGAAGCCACGCCACTGCAAGTCGCCTCTGCCTACACTGCGTTCGCAACTCTCGGGACGCGCACTACTCCCATCGCAATCAATCGCATCACGACCGGCACGGGTGTGACAATCGCTGCACCCACGCCGCAGAAAAACGAGGTGTTTCACCCGGACGTCGCTTATGTGATGACTTCGTTTATGAAGGATGTCGTGAATCGCGGCACGGCCGCGCCGGTGCGAGCGCGTGGGTTCAAGGCGAATGTCGCCGGCAAGACAGGCACGTCGCGCGATGGCTGGTTCGCTGGTTACACGCCGAACCTGGTTTGCGTGGTCTGGGTCGGATTTGACGACGGATCACAACTTGGACTGACCGGAGCGAATTCAGCGCTGCCGATATGGACCGATTTTATGCAAGTCGCGCTGGCGCAACATCCGGAGTGGCAGGGCGACTGGGCCATGCCTGCAGGCATTGAACAAATCGCGATTAATCCCAAAACCGGTGCACCGGCCGCACCGGATGATCCGGATGAGCGCATAGAACTTTTCATTAATGGCACATCGCCTCACGGTTCAGAGACTGTTCCGGAAGCGGAAGTAACGCCCGAGGAGTTACCGACAATCGAGCCCAGCGACGTCGTCCCTTTGCCGACCGTTGAGGCTTCGCCCAGTCCTTCACCGCGCAAGCCAAAAAGCGAACTTCGTACTGGTGAGAGCGGACGATTGGAAGGCACCATCACACTCGACATTGATCCAACTACTGGATTGATAGCGGTGGAGACGTGCCCGGTCATTCGCACTAAGACTTTTGTGCTCGGCACAGAGCCCAAAAAATATTGCGGCCCTGAATACCACCGGCAAGACGCCTCGCCTCAGGCTACGCGGCCACGGCTTACCAATCCCTGACTCTGTAGTAATGCCAACCAGCGGGGGCAAGCCCACCTTCCCGACCACGAGCTATTCAAAGTTCGACCTGAACAGTTTGATTGAAAGGCTTTCGCCGTAAAGATGCGACGTTGCGAGGAAAATCTCTCAGGTCGGGAAGGTGGGCTTGCCCCCGCTGTCTTTGTTTTCAATTGCTGATCGAAGAGTTTCAATCGCGAGCGCCGCGGCGTGCTGCTTTCTTAAGGGAAGGCCACCGACTGCCTCTACCAGTTGCTTTCTTGTAACCTGCAAAGCGTCCTTAACAGTTTTTCCCTGAATCAATTCAGTTAAAGCCGATGCGCAGACAAGGACCGGCGGACAGCCATAGGCGAGGAAGCGTGCCGCTTTGATCGTTCGATTATCAATTTTCAGTGCAAGGCGCAGGCGATCGCCGCAAACCGGGTTTATTTCTTCGGCGACAGTATCGGCGTCATCGAGTTCGCCGCCGTTGCGCGGGTGCTCCAAGTGATCCTTAAAGATTTGCGAATAAGGCACGAGCAGTTATTCAACCGAGACTGCTTCAAGCCTGCGGTCTTTATTTAGCGGAGAAAGCTGGCGCAGTTTCTCGACAACTCGCGGCAGGACTTCGAGCACGTCCTCAACATCCGCTTCGGTATTGTCTTTGCCAAAGCTGAATCGGATCGCTCCGCGCGCCAACTCATCGTTACGGCCCAGGGCGATAATTACCGGCGAAGGCTCCAGCGTTCCTGACGAGCAAGCAGAACCGGTTGAAACCGCGATGCCCTGAAGGTCCAAACTGATCAGTAACCCTTCGCCTTCGATGAAACGAAAAGAAATATTCGAAAGGTGGGGCAGCCGTCGCGCAGGGTCGCCATTGAATACGATGTCATCGATGCGCTGGGTCACGCCGTTTTCAAAAATGGTGCGCAGTCGCTCTTCATGTTGCGTGCGCTCGTTCGTCTCCAGGTGCGCAAGTCTCGCAGCCTCGCCAAACGCAACAATGCCGGGCACGCCTTCTGTTCCGGCGCGTCGTTCACGCTCCTGATGACCGCCGAGGTTCTGTGGCGCCAGTCTCACCCCACGGCGGACGTAAAGCGCTCCGGTTCCTTTGGGCGCATAAAGCTTGTGCGCCGAAAGCGACAACAGATCGCAGCCCAGCGTTTCGACATTTACCTCCATGCGGCCGGCGGCCTGCACAGCATCCGTATGAAACCAAAGTTTTCGCGTTGTGTGCTCTCGTTCCGCGCGCACCAACGTGCCAATCTCTTCGATCGGTTGAAGAGTGCCGATTTCATTGTTGGCTAGCATTACCGAAATCAAAACCGTGTCGGGCCGCAAAGCCGCGTGCACGTCTTCGACTTTCACTATTCCATATTCGTAAACAGGCAGGCGAGTAACTTCCCAGCCGCGCTTCTCCAGTGCTTCGCAAATGCCTCGAACGGACGAATGCTCGATGGCCGAAGTGATAATGTGCCGCCCCTGTCCGGCACTTGCCTCACAAATTCCCCGGATCGCGAGGTTGTTCGCTTCAGTGCCGCCGGACACAAAAACAATTTCGTTCGCCCGCGCGCCAATCAGCGTGGCCACCTCGCGGCGAGCGCGGTCCACCGCCGCGCGGGCCTCCTGACCTAATCTATGCACGCTTGAGGCATTGCCAAACTTCTCAGTCAGGTAGGGCAGCATCGCCGCGACCACCCGCGGGTCCGCCGGCGTAGTGGCGCTGTGATCCAAATAGATTCGGCGATTTTCAGGCATCATTGAAGCGGTTGTTCGCCAACCGTGGCCGCGAATTCAGCATCTGAATGGCGGCTCAGATTTTGTCGGGGCGCATTCATTTTGAGTCTAGGCGCGCACTACAGGGTGGTCAAGCACTCCAAAGGCGCTTGTTCGCCATGAGCGCTGGATCAACAGCTTCCGTCGTATTGTTAGCGGCGCCTTTACAGTGATAGCATTCCGATCGCACGAGGTTGGCTCTCCCGAGGACCCTGCGACGGGCCTTATGCTTTTGGCGCCGTAAATCTTTGGAAGGAACAACAAAATGAAACATCTCAAGTTCTCGGTTCTGGCCCTGATTGCAATAGGGCTGATCTCATTTGCGGCGGTAATGTCGAACGCCGCACCGTCAGTTTCACAAACGCAGTCAACTGCGCTTGAACGTGGTTATCGAACCGGCTACTCCGACGGTTACAACGCGGGCTATCGCGACGCGGCCGACCATGCCGCGCGAGATTATCAAAATAAGGACGAATACCAGCGCGCTGACCGAACTTACAATCAGGCCTGGGGTACGCTGGAAGATTACAAGGATGGTTATCAGCAGGGATTTGAAGCCGGCTACGCGACCGGCTACGATCGTGGCAACTTCAATTCGTCCATTCCAACCGGCCTCAGCCGCCGGGGCACTGTTGATTCCACGCAGGACAACGCATCCGGTAACACGCAAAGTACTGTAAACACTTCCAGCGCCACGACAGTCAATAATGGATCAGTACTTATTCCGCGCGACTCTGTGCTGGTAATTGAGCTGCAATCCAGTCTGTCGACGGACGTCAGCCGGCAGGGCGATCCATTTCAGGCGCGTGTTGTTAGCCCGAGTGAGTTTGCCGGAGCAATGATCGAAGGCCGCGTGTCGCGGGTGAAGCGTTCGGGAAGAGTGAAAGGATCTTCGCAGTTGCAACTCTCTTTCAATTCGATTCGCATGGAAGATGGCCGCACCAGTCCGTTCAGCGCTACCGTGACCGAAATCGTGGACATGGGTAACGACAGGGGAACAGTTGATTCGGAGGGCGGTGTAAAGGGACGAGACAATACGAAAGACGATATCACCAGGGTCGGCGCCAGCGCTGGCGTTGGTGCCATACTCGGAGCAATTCTCGGCGGCGGGCACGGAGCAGCGATCGGTGCGGCG
>DASQPM010000018.1:0-4064 GCA_035643935.1 Pyrinomonadaceae bacterium
TGGGCCAACTTCGACTTCGTGAAGATGCCCGATTATCGTTGGGGCATTTTTCTAAAGCCTGCCGAGCCTGACGCGAAGATTGGCTTCGGCGATAATTACGGTCAGCCCGTTTACCAGGAAGTGCCCGGCGAATTTCGTAACGCGCTGCGCCGCATCATTGTTACGCAAGGCGACACCGAACCCGCCTCCGTCGAACAGCAGCGCGAACTCGGCAAGACCTGTCCTTCCCTTTACGACTTGCGCAATTTATTCCAGGTCAACGTCGAGGAAGGCCGGCACCTCTGGGCGATGGTTTACCTGCTGCAACGTTATTTCGGCCGCGATGGCCGCGATGAAGCGGACGCGCTGCTCGAACGACGCAGCGGCAATCCTGATAAGCCGCGCATTCTCGAAGCATTCAATCAACCCTGCGATGACTGGTTGAATTTTTTCTGCTTCACGATGTTTACCGATCGTGACGGCAAATATCAATTGTCGGCGCTGGCGGAATCCGGCTTTGAACCACTGGCGCGCACCTGCCAGTTTATGTTGACTGAAGAAGCGCACCACATGTTCGTGGGCGACACCGGCATCAACCGCGTCGTCAAACGCACCGCGCAGTTAATGAACCAGGGCGACGTGCGCGAACTCGGCGGCATTCCTCTGGGCATCATTCAGCGTTACATCAATTTTTGGTTTAGTTATTCGCTCGATCTATTTGGCGGTGAAATCAGTTCAAACTCGGCAGACTTTTTCGCGGCGGGTTTGAAAGGACGTTACAAAGAGCAGGAGCAGTACGACGACCACCTCGCTGCTGATCAGATCTTCAACATGAAAGTCGTCGAGGACAATCAGATCAAGGATTCGGAAGTTCCGTTGCGGAACGCGTTGAACGAAGTGCTCCGCGGCGAGTATGTAAAGGACTGCGAAAAAGGTCTGGCGCGCTGGAACAAGAGTTTGTCCGACGAAGGCCGCAGCGAACGTTTGTTACTTCCGAACAACCGCTTCCATCGGCACGTGGGCGAGTATGCGGGCCAAAATTTTGATCTCGAGGGAAATCTGATTTCGCAGGATGATTTTGAACGGCGCAAAAGCGACTGGCTGCCGAGCGTCGAGGATCGCGAATACGTGCGCAGCTTGATGCAGGCCGTAACTGAGCCCGGCAAGATTGCGAATTGGATCGCACCGCCGGCGACCGGCATCAAGGGCAAGCCGTTCGAGTTTGAATATGTTCGGCTTTGAATGATTTTGCTGAGCAGGCACAGAGACTCTAAGGATGCGACAAGGAGCAGAATCTCACAGGTTGGGAAGGGCGGCTTGCCCCCGCCTCGACTCAGTGGCATTCAAACAGAGCGGGGGCAAGCCACCCTTCCCAACCTGTGAGGTTTTCTAACTTGAGTGGGTCTACTTAGCTTGAGTTTTTGTCTGAGTCTTGGGCTGGAGTTTTCGAACTGAGTGGATCGATTTAGTTGAATTCCCCTCTACGTCTTTGTGCTTCAGGTGATGAGTTTCCTATGGCAGCTGATCTCTCAACAGACTTTTCGAAATACGATCAGAAGCTGGAGTTCATCCTGCGCCATGCGGCGCGCATTTTTGCCGAGAAGAATTATCACTCCACCACCATGCGCGACATCTCGCGCGCGACGGGCGTCAGCCTCGCCGGGCTTTATCATTACTGCAAATCGAAAGAAGAGCTGCTGTTTCTGATTCAGGACAACTGTTTCGGCCGCGTGCTCGATAGTCTTGAGGAGCGCCTGCGCATTGAAGCCGATCCGCTTGCTCGTCTGCGCATCTTCATTGAAAACCACCTTTCGTTTTTCGCCGCCAACATGGCTGAGATGAAGGTGCTGTCGCATGAAGCTGAATCGCTGGAAGGCGATTTGCACATACACGTTTCCACTAAGAAAGACAGATACACCAAGCTTGCGCGCCGCATACTGAAAGATTTGCAGCAGGCAGAAACTGTCAGCTCGCAAGTGGATCTCACAGTCGCAACTTATGCCCTGTTTGGCATGATGAACTGGATCTACAACTGGTATGATCCGAAGGGCAAACTGAAAGTTTCCGAGCTGGTTGAGAATGTGACGCGTTTGTTCCTGCAGGGATTCATTGCCGGATCATCGAGGGAAGCACTACACTTTGCGCCGCAAACGGTTGCGCAACCTATGAGCGTTTGGCGCGGTACAGGTGACGGTAAGTAAATTCGAGGAGTCTTTTAAAAATGGCGGCAGCCGATCATTTTGAAATAACAAAAATGGAACGCAATCTGGTCCAGTATCGCGTGGAGAATGGAATTGCGTTTCTGACGCTCAACGATCCGCCAGCCAACACCTACACCTATGAGATGATGCAGACGCTTGACGCGCGGATTCTTGCTGCGCGCATGGACGAAAGCGTCCAGGTGATTGTTATCACGGGCAACGGTGAAAAGTTTTTCTCTGCCGGCGCGAACATCCAGATGCTCGCGAACGTCACGCCTACCTTCAAATACTTTTTCTGCCTGCACGCCAATGAAACTTTGTCGCGACTTGAACAGACGCCGAAGCTCGTCATCGCAGCCATCAACGGCCATTCCGTTGGCGGTGGCCTGGAAGTAGCGCTGGCGGCTGATATTCGCATCGCGCGCCGGGGCGCAGGCAAGATGGGCCTGCCCGAAGTTTCGCTTGGCGTTCTGCCGGGAACGGGAGGCACGCAACGTCTGACGCGGCTGGTGGGCAAGTCGAAAGCAATCGAGTTAATGGCCACCGGCGAGCTGTTTGATTTTGAGCGTGGCCTGGCGTTGGGAATCGTGAATCAGATCCTGGACGCAGAAAATGCTGAGCAGTTTTCTCAACAGGTTATTGACTATGCGCGCCAGTTCACTACTCCAAACAAAGCCTCGGCAGCAGTGGGAAGAATTAAACGCGCCGTACAAACCGGCAGCGAGATACCTTTTGAAGCGGCACTGGCGCTCGAGCGCGAGTTGCAACAACAACTGTTTCAGTCGGAAGATGCGAAGGAAGGACTGGAAGCGTACGTCGGCAAACGCAAGCCGGTTTTTAAGGGTAAATAGATTAGACGCTTAGTACATTAACCACGAAGCGACCAAGAATGATTCAAGACGAAGAGTCTCACAGGTTGGGAAGGGCGGCTTGCCCCCGCTCTACTTGAGTTGCATTCAATCGAGGCGGGGGCAAGCCACCCTTCCCAACCTGTTAATTTGCGTTACTTGAGTTGGTTCCCTGACGATTACTCGGAACAAACACATGCCCTACGATCAAATTGATGTAACAGACGACGGCGGCATTACCACGATTACGCTTAATCGGCCGGAGAAGTTGAACGCGCTTGCCGGACACATGCGTCGCGATCTGGCAGAAGCGCTCGAGGCTGCCGGCAGCGACCGTAATGTGCACGTGGTCGTGATCACCGGCGTCGGCCGCGCGTTCTGTTCTGGCGGCGATGTCGCGGCGATGGCCGACTTGATCGAACGCCAGGATGCGGATGAGTTTTCGCGTTTGCTGGGCTCGGCGCGCCGGGTAGTTACCGCGATCCGACACATGACTAAACCAGTCATCGCGTCAATCAACGGCCCGGCCTTTGGAGCAGGATTCAATCTCGCGCTTGCATGCGACCTACGCATCGCATCCAGCAATGCCACCTTTAGCCAGTCGTTTGCAAAGGTCGGCCTGCATCCCGATTGGGGCGGCACCTATTTCCTGCCGCGGCTGGTCACATCAAACAAAGCCTGCGAACTGTTCTTTCTCGGCAGCACCATCGACGCTGAAGAAGCGCAACGCCTCGGTCTGATCAATTTCGTAGTAGCTCCTTCGGAGCTGGAAGTGGAAACACGCAAGCTGGCGGAACGTTTGCGAAACGCGCCGGCGATTGCCATTGCCGCAGCGAAGCAAGCGGTTTATCTGAGCCACTCAGCGGAGCTGGAAGAAATGCTGCGCTTCGAAACTGAAGCGCAGATGCGTTGCTTTGATTCCGATGACGGGGCTGAAGGCGTACGCGCTTTTCTTGAGAAACGCGATCCAAAATTCACCGGACGATAGTGTTCTGAGTTCTGAGTTCTGAGTGCTGAGTACCGTAAGTGGCATAGA
>DASQPM010000019.1:0-4616 GCA_035643935.1 Pyrinomonadaceae bacterium
CTGCCCGGCAAGTTGCTGTGTCCAACCGCCTCGATGATGCTGTCCTTGGAGTAAAAGCCGGCAAAACCGGGCGTGCCGATCAGCGCCAGCGCGCCGACCAGAAAGGTCAGGTACGTCAGCGGCATGAAACGGGCCAGGCCGCCCATCTTGCGGATGTCCTGCTCATGGTGCAACCCGATGATGACCGAGCCGGCCGCCAAGAACAGCAAAGCCTTGAAGAAGGCGTGCGTCACCAGGTGGAAAATCGCCACCGAATAGGCGGACGCACCCAGGGCCACCGCCATGTAGCCCAGCTGCGAAAGCGTCGAATATGCGATGACGCGCTTGATGTCGTTCTGCACTATGCCGAGAATGCCCATGAACAGCGCGGTGATTGCACCCACCACCAGCACCACCGACAGCGCCGTATCGGACAGCTCGAACAGCGGCGACATGCGCGCCACCATGAAAATGCCGGCCGTCACCATCGTGGCCGCGTGAATCAGCGCCGAAACCGGAGTTGGGCCAGCCATCGCATCCGGCAACCAAACGTGTAGTGGCAGTTGCGCGGATTTGCCGCAAGCGCCGATGAACAGTCCCAGCGCGATCCAGGACAAGAGACCCCAATGGCCCAAAGGCTCAAGCTGAAAGGTCGCTGCCTGGCCGAACACATCAGTGTATTGCGTGGTGCCGAATGTAGCGATCACGCCAAAAATCGCCAGCGCAAATCCAAAGTCGCCGATGCGATTTGTGATGAACGCTTTGCGCGAAGCATCGCCGGCTTCCTGACGATCGAAGTAATAGCCAATCAACAAGTAGGAGCAAAGACCAACTCCTTCCCAACCAACAAACATCATCAGGAAGTTTGAGCCCATCACCAGCACGAGCATGGAAAACATGAACAAGCCCATGTAAGCGAAGAAGCGATAAAAGCCGGTGTCGCCATGCATGTAGCCGGTAGCAAAAACAAAGATGCAAAGACCGACGCCCGTTACGATAAGCATGAAGATCGACGAGAGCGCATCGAGTTGATAACTCCACTCAACGTCAAGAACAGATCCGCGGGTGTCCAAAGTCTGGTCGCGGCCTCCAATGCCTGGCTGATTTTGTTGAGCCTGCAACTCCGCCTGCTTTAGTGACTCTTCACTCCGCAGTTTGAGTGCTTGTAATTCGTGTGAGCCTTGGGTCAATCGAACTGCCCCGCCGGGAATCCAGGTGAATTTGAACGCGCCGTCCTGGCTGGTTACATAAGTCTGCGGCCACATGGCGTTGCTGCTGAATGCATACGAGTAAACAGCTGCGACCGTGATGAGAAATGCCAGCGCTATGGAGCCGACCGCAATTCCGCCGATCAGCTTTTCCGAAAATCGCAGCTTCCGCCCGAGCAGGCCGTTGAAGGCCGCGCCGGCGAGAGGAAGAAGTGGAACTAGCCAGATGTAGCGATGCATACGTGTCAGGTGTCAGGTGTCAGGTGTCAGCTAGAACCGGCTTTTCCGGCACCTGACACCCGATACCTGTCACCACTTCAGGATATCAATCTCATCGACCCAGATCGTTTCCTTATTGCGATAAAGCGCAATCACAATTCCTAAACCAATGGCTGCCTCAGCAGCGGCAACTACAATCACAAACACTGCAAAAATCTGTCCCGCAACCGCATTCACGTTTCCCGTGTCCTGAAGATAACGGGACATGGCAATGAAGTTGAGATTCGCTGCGTTCAGAATCAGCTCGATCGACATGAAGATGACGATGATGTTGCGCCGCGTCAGCACTCCGGCAACCCCAATGATAAAAAGCAATGCGCCGATAATTAAAAACTTGGAAAGGTCGGGATGCTGTGCCCTTTCCCAGGCATTCGCAATACGCCCATTGCTTGCAGTCTGAAACAACAGGCCGAGCGCGGGACTTAGGAAGTTAAAGAGTAAAAATTGCATCTGCCTATTGCGCTATTGTCGATTCAAGTTTTGCAATCTCGGGATCGTGTTGCGCCTCACGTTGCAAAATTTCCGGCGCCGTGTCGTCAACGGCCGCTTCCTGCTTCAACGTGCGGGCCAACATCACGGAGCCGATGATTGCCACGAGCAACAAAACGCTGGCTATTTCAAAAGGGAGCGACCCATAGCGGTAAAGCCCGCTGCCGACGCGTTCAGTTTCTTTGGTAATTCGCGAAGAGCCGGTTGCTGCTGCCGGAAGGTTTTGTTCGTCCGTAGTGCGCTGACCCGCACCCACGGTCACTGCTGCCTCATCGCGCTTTTGCAAGCCTTCGTAGCCTACGTTGATGGCGTAAAGCAAACCGCCTACGAGCAGCGCGCAGAAGATAACGCTGGTGGTTACCTGCCGGGGATGGTTGAAAATCTCTTCACTGCCGCGTTCTTCCGAGCCTACGTTCACCAGCATGATGACGAAGAGAAACAACACCATCACGCCGCCGACGTAAACAAGTATCTGCACTCCGGCTATGAACTCCGCGCGCAGCAGGATGAAGAGGGCGGCTACCGAAACCAGAGAAGAGATCAAAAAGAGCGCGCTGTGAATGGTGTTGCGGGCCATCACGGTCAATAGCCCCGCGAAGATGGCCGCGATGGAGAAGATCCAGAAGAAGACTGATTCCCAACCCGTTAAGATCATTGCCGATTGCCGATTGCCGATTGCCGATTTGAAATCAATTTTGAATTCCTACCGCCGGATTTGCTTTGTTTCAATCCTCTTGACGCTGAAATCCTCGATCTCGCATTATTTTTCTAAGCTCAATGGCTTCCCCAAGCAATGCTTCCACCTTTTGCGCCTTCAAGAGTCCAGCTTCGATAATCAATTCCATCCAGAATGCGCTCTCATCAGCTTCCTCTTCGACTATACCTAGCTTCGCTATGAACTCGGCCCTCGATCTACCCCGGCACGCAGCTCTGTAATTAGCGGCGACTGCAGTTCCAGCGCGCGCTAGTTGGTTGCCAATGGCCCGACCTTCAACCGTATTCGGCAAGGCGGCAACTAGTTTCAGAATTCGTAGCGCAAACTGTTTCGTACGCTTCTTTAGATCATCAGCCTTCATAGTTGTCCTGCGAGCAACAACTAGCGGCCACTTTGGGTGATACTAAAAATCGGCAATTGGCAATCGGAAATCGGAAATCACTTTAGTGCGTGTACTTGACCGTCTCGCGTCCCTGCTCAAGCATCTCGCGGTTCCAAACGAAGCCGGCGCGCGAATACGTTGCCAACTCGAAGTCCTGAGTTAATTCCAGGCATGACGTCGGGCAGGCCTCCTGGCAGAGCGCACAGAACATGCAGCGCGAAGTGTCAAAGATAAATTCGTCGAGCACTTTTTTCTTGCGCGGTTTGCCGGCGACGATGATCTCTACGTCCATAGCCAGCACGTCTATGCAATCTTCCGGACAAGCAATCGCGCAAAGGTTGCAGGCGATGCAAAGCGTATCGTGCGTTTCCGGATCCATGTTTAGTCGCGGCGCGCCGTGGAAACGGGGAGCCACGTCTGGACGAACCTTCGGATACTGTTCGGTGTAAATTCCTTTGCCTGCGACCGAGTCCTTATCAGTGGCGGCGCCAATGTTGTATTTCAGGGTGAGACGCAAACCCTGCAACAAGTCGGCCATAAAAAAGCGGCGAAGCTTTTCCATGAACTTGGGTTTTGGAACCTTTACTAAAGGCATATTGTTATTTCCGATTGCCGATTTTCGATTGCCGAACGCAAGAAAAGCCCGACGCTATTCGGTTGCGATAGGGGCCACGGCTGGCTTTCCGCGCGGCACATTTACCAGCCGAATATTTCGGCGCTGGCTCTTCAAATTGAAATCGCGCGAGCGCCAATTGATCCTCGCCAGAAAGAGTCCGGTTAGACCAAGTCCCGCGAGTCCCATCACAATCATCAGGGCTTTTCCGCTTGGCGTCAGATTGAGACCAGCCGACAACGAGTCGATCGTCCTCATTCCATGCCAGCCGTTAAGTGCCTGAACTACAAAGATCGCAAGTGCGGAGAGCACAATGTTGATGAGTGCCGACGGAATCAACCACTTCCATCCAATGTCCATCAATTGATCGTAACGAAAGCGTGGCAGCGTCCACCGCAGCCAAAAGTACACGTACAAAATCGCGAGCAGCTTCGTAACAAAAACTAATAAACTGACTATAACATAGAGATTGTGATAGCCCTTTGCTTCCGTCAGTCGAAAGACAAATGGGAAATACCAACCGCCGAGATAGACCGTAACCGCCACGGCCGAGACGATCACCATCGCCGCATACTCGGCCATGAAGAACAGCGACCAGCGAAAGCCGGAATACTCGGTATGGAAGCCGGCTACTAATTCAGATTCAGCCTCCGGCAGGTCAAACGGCGCGCGATTGTTTTCGGCAATGCCGCTGACCAGAAAAATCAGAAATCCGAGCGGCTGGTAAACGAAGAACCAAACCGAGTCGGTTTGCTGCGCGCTGACGACTCCCGAAAGCGAGAGCGTGCGCGCAAACATCAACGCCCCCACCAGCGACAAAGCCATCGCTACTTCATAAGAAATCATTTGCGCGCTTGAACGCAGCGCGCCCAGCAGCGAATACTTTGAATTCGACGACCAGCCGGCCAGAATCAACGCCAACACACCCACACTCGACACCGCCAGAACGAA
>DASQPM010000020.1:0-11360 GCA_035643935.1 Pyrinomonadaceae bacterium
TATTGTCGCCAGTCGCTCGGCCAAGAGATAGTAGCGACGGCCCAACCATCCCCACTTTTTTCGTTTGTGCTCCAGGCCGTCAACATTGATGACGACAGGTGTACCTGTGAAGCGAAGAATAGGAGCAAAAGGTGCGTTTGCCGCGTTGCATATTAGCGCTACGTCAAACCTCGCTGATACAGCATGGATCGCGGATAGAAAGGCATGGACCACAGTATCGAAATACTTGTGACGAATGGTCGGCAGCACTTGAAGCTGAACGCCGTGATATTCAAGTTGTCGTGGTGAAACGTAGTGGGCGCGACCATAAACAGTTACTTCGTGGCCACGCGCAACGAGCCGGGTTGAGAGATGCTCCGCAAATGTTTCGAAGCCTCCGTAGCTGGCTGGTATACCTCGTGTTCCAAGTATAGCGATGTGCATAAACGAAGTGTTTACGTTCCGCGAGGTTGTTAATAATCGTTCCGCTTTAACGAGAATGCTTTTTCGTATACAGCCAGCGTTTGTCGAGCAGTTTCCTTCCAGTTGAAATGGGCAGCGCGCTCGAGTCCTTTAACGCGGAGTTCCGCACGAAGGTCTGAATCGGAAATCATCTTTTGAATTGCGTCCGCGATGGCGTTTACGTCAAAAGGATCAATCAGCAGCGCCGCTTCTCCCACCACTTCCGGCAAGCTTGTCTTGTTGCCGACGATTACGGGTGCGCCACACTTCATGGCTTCCAGTGGCGGCAACCCAAAGCCTTCGAAGTATGAAGGGTAAACGAAACAAAGCGCCCCTGAATACAGTGCCGGCAAGTCGGATTCGGGTACATAGCCGGTCAGGATTACGGACCCGCCGACTTCCATATCCTTAAGCGACCGAAATGTTTCTTCAAACAACCAAGCGTTTTTCCCAACGAAAACGAGCTGTGGGAGCTTACCTTCTGTGCGTTCACGGCGCAAGACTGAATATGCTTCGATAAGACGACTCAGATTCTTGCGCGGCTGTATGGAGCCAACCGAAAGAATGTAGTCCCGGTCAATACCGTAAGTTTGTCTAACTCGTTGAAGTTCGTTGTCATCGCGGATGGGCGCAAATGCAGCCGGCGCGGCTAAAGGAACAACGTTCACTTTCTCCGGCCGCAATTTGTAAGTATTTATTAAGTCCGTTCGAGTGTGTTCGGAGAGCGCGATAACCTGCGCCGCGTTGCGGGCGGAGCGGCGGACCGTCAGGCGCAGTTGCATGCGACTGCGGCGCTTGAAAGTCTGCGGCAAATGCTCAAACGACAAATCGTGAATACTGACAACGACCGGGCAGGGTGAAAAAGGCGGAGAGGTAAATTGGACATGGAGTACGTCGACCCGGTTGCGACGAAGCTCAGCGCTTAGTGTCAGTGGAATACGAATGAAGGGCGTGTGCGGCAACGTGGCCCGAACACGAAAGTTTGGCCAGCGATTACTGAATCGGTCTCGAGCCTCGCGCCTGGTGACAAATATCGTGTACTGGTTGACGTCATCGATCTCGGCAAGCGCCTCGATCAAATTCGTCGCATAACTTTCGTTCCCGCCAAGCCGGGTCCCAACTGAATGGGCATCAATCGCTATACGCAAGCGCTGCGGCTCCCTCGGCAACTATCGCGATTCGGCAAGACTTTGACTTCGATCCTTATTTCTTCCCCGCTGCCGAAGCTTGCGAGTCTCCACCCTGGTGGCCGCGGGTGTCACGCTCACGAATGCGTGCAGCCTTTCCGCGCAAGCCGCGCAGATAGTAAAGCTTGGCGCGACGAACGCGGCCCTTCTTTACCACATCGATGTGGTCCACGATGGTCGCGTGCAACGGAAAAATTCGTTCGACCCCGACGCCAAAGCTGGTCTTTCGCACAGTAATCGTTTCGCGCGCTCCGCCATGTTTACGAGCGATGACCACTCCCTCGAAGGCCTGCAAACGTTCCTTGGTTTCCGACTCCTTGATGCGAACATGAACGCGGATCGTGTCGCCGGACTGAAAATCAGGAACGCTTTTGCGCAACTGGGTCTGTTCAATACTATCTAGTCTGTTCATCTCATCACTCCATTTAGCGAAACTCATTTCAAAAGGTCGGGGCGGTTTCGTTCCGTTTTCTTTAATGCTGCTTCACGCCGCCAGCGCGCAATCTCGGCATGGTTCCCGTTTTGTAGCACTTCTGGAACTTTCAATCCTGAAAATTCCGGAGGCCGCGTGTACTGCGGACAATCCAATAAGCCTTCAGCGAACGACTCGTTGGTTGTTGAACTCTCATTACCGACTGCGCCCGGTAATAAACGAACCAACGCATCAATCACTACCAACGCCGCTGGTTCGCCACCCGACAGTACGTAATCTCCGATCGAAACCTCGTCGGTAACGAGCTCGTCAGCAACTCGTTCGTCGACGCCTTCGTATCGCCCACAAATCAAAACCAGGTGGGACGCGTGCTGCGAAAGATCCCGGGCCACTGCCTGTGTAAACACTCGCCCTTGCGGTGACAGCAGAATTACGCGTGTCTGCGGCGCATACTCGTCCCGACTGGCAACTCCGGTCAATTCACTGACTGCTGCAAAGATCGGTTCAGGCTTTAGTACCATCCCTTCGCCGCCGCCAAAAGGACGGTCATCGACGATGTGATGCTTGTCGCTGGTCCATCCGCGCAGATCGTGCGCCCTTAATTCAACCAGCCCTGCCGCGCGCGCCCTGCGAATGATGCCGTAATCAAACGTCTCGCGAAAAAAGTCCGGGAAGATGGTAATGATATCGCAGCGCAGCACGTTAGAATTTCAAAGACTGACTAAAGATCCAACAAGCCTTCGGGCGGATCGATCAAAATTTCCCGGCGCGAGATATCGATCTTAACCACGATCGACTGGGCCATCGGTATCAGACGCTCCCGTCCCGTCTCATCTTCAACAATCAGCAGCTCGACGCCACCTGTTCGCAGCAATCCGCGCACAACGCCCACCGTTAGGCCATCTTCGATTACAACTGAACACCCCTCGAGTTCCCAGTCGTAATACTCATTTTCAGAGAGCTTCATGCGTTCCGCTTCGGGCAACGCAAAATCAAATCCTATTAGCGACTTTGCAGAATCAACGTCGTCGTATCCTGCAAATTTCAGAACTATCCGATCATTTTGAAGCCAATGATTTTCAAGTTCGAGTGTTTCATTCTCTCCCCGACCGATTGCGATTACCGTGGACACGCGCTGGAATCGTTCAGGAAAATCGGTCAAAAGCTCGGCAACAATCTCGCCCTTCAGGCCTCGCGTCCTGACTGCGCGCGCCACGACGATTAGCTCAGAATCAGTCTCCACTGGTGGCGATTTCATTCCACAATTTCAAGGACGAAGCGATGTCTTGTTTTGAGACTTACCGCATGGGCCAGCGCGCGTAAGGCGCGTACCGTCCGGCCTTGCCTGCCGATAATCTTGCCCATGTCCCCGGGAGCTACGCGAACTTCGATTAGCGTTGCTCCTTCACGCTTAACCTCGCGCACGTCTACCGCTTCAACATCGTCAACCAACGCCTTCACAATCATCTCGACGGCTTCTTTCATCTTCTTCCAGATGGCGGGCGACTTTTAAGCCTCAGGCTGAGTTTGCGCTTGTTGCTTGTCGCTGGCTTTGATTAGCCGGCCAACGGTGTCGGTCGGCTGCGCGCCTTTCTCAATCCAATAACGAACGCGGTCCATGTCGAGCTTAATCTCTGCAGGGTCACGCGTTGGGTTATACGTGCCCAGGTTTTCCAAATAGGCCCCGTCTCGCTTCGACTGTTTCTCCTTCACTACCACTCGGTAAGAGGGACGTTTCTTCGCGCCGGTGCGCATTAACTGAATTGCTAACAAAACTTTTCCTCCGCTTCGTATGTCAAACTAGAACTTTCGTAGACTCAGTGATATATACTCATCACCGCCTGCGTTTCTTCCGCTTCTTCTTAATTTTCTTTCTTGCCGGCGCTGCCGGCAGCGATTGCAGATCGTCGCCATTACCGCCAAGCTCAGGCATGCCGGTCATGCGGCGCATCATCTTGCCTTTCAAGCCGCTGCCACCGAATAATCCTGAACTGGTCAACTGCCTCATCATCTGTCGCATTTCGACGTATTGCTTGATGAGCTTGTTGACTTCAGCTACCGACGTTCCCGAACCGCGCGCGATGCGGCGGCGGCGGTTGGCATTCAAAATCCGGTGGTCCACTCGCTCGGTGCGCGTCATTGAGTCGATGATTGACTCAGTACGCTTCAACTCCTTCTCCATCTGCTTCGTTTGTTCTTCATCCATCTGGGGCATGCCCATGCCGCCCAGAAGCTGATCGGGAAGAAGCTTCATGATTTTTGAGAAAGAACCAAGCTTCTTCACTTGCCGAAGCTGCGAACGAAAGTCATCCAGCGTGAACTCGTTTTTCTGAAGCTTCTTTAACTGCTCTTCTGCTTCAGACTGATCGACTTTTGATTGGACTTCTTCGATGAGCGACAGCACATCGCCCATACCGAGAATTCGCTGCGCTACTCGATCGGGATAAAACGGCTCCAGCGCATCGTACTTCTCACCGACGCCCACAAATTTGACGGGCTGGCCAATCACCTGCTTGATGGAAAGCGCTGCGCCGCCGCGGGCATCGCCATCCATCTTTGTCAGCACCACGCCGGTGATGCCGATGCGACGGTGAAACTCTTCGGCAGAACGAACCGCATCCTGGCCCGTCATCGCGTCCGCCACGAACAGAATTTCAACCGGATGTGTTTCGCTCTTGATGTTGACGAGTTCAGTCATCAACTCTTCATCGATATGCAGGCGTCCCGCCGTATCGATGAGCAACGTATCGAACCCGGTTTGTTGTGCGTGCTTTACAGCTCCGCGCACCAGTGTCAGCGGATCGTTCGTCTCGGTCTGTTCAAAGATCTGTTGGCCAGTGGCCCTGGCGATAACCTTAAGTTGCTCACGCGCGGCCGGACGGTAAACGTCAACTGACAGCAGCAGTGGTTTGCGGTCCTGATTGGCGGCAAGCCAGCGAGCAATTTTCCCTGTCGAAGTCGTCTTACCGGAACCTTGCAGGCCCACGATCATGACGACGTTTGGGATCTGTTTTGTAAAGACCAGTCGCGAAGACTGGCCGCCCAGCAGGTCGACCAGTTCGTCGTAAACTATTTTGACAACTTGTTCGGAAGGTTTAAGTTCCTGCCAAACCTGTTGTCCTTCGGCCTTTTCCTTGACCGCAGCAATAAAGTCTTTGGCGACTTTATAGTTAACGTCGGCTTCAAGCAGCGCCAACCGAATCTCGCGCAATGCCGCGTCAACATGCTCTTTCGTCAGCACGCCTTCGCCGCGCAGATTCTTGAGTGTCCTTTTTAGCTTGTCCGATAAGGACTCAAACATAGATCACTCGGGCGAAGTTTCGTGCCCACGACGGAAACGGAGATGATAGCGGCCAGCCCGAAAGAGTGTCAAGGAAAGCGGCCTTAATGCACTGTGATATCGACACTTTGCCATGTTTGGACGCAGGCAATCGAAAATTGCCGCACGGTCTATGGCCCAAGAGACCTGTGGCTCGCGTTCGACGTTGTCAGAACAAAGAAAATAATCGCCACTACACAACCCGGACAGTCCCTAAGAGTGCGATTGGCCATCAACCGGACCCTTGGTCCAAAGTTGGAGGATGCGTGCATCATTAGTGCGATTTCGGGCGTTTTGCGAAGTAAACTGAGGGAAAGACGATGGACGCTTATGATTGCATGTGCTAAATTCTACGTGTTTGTAAGCGATCGTGAACGCGGTTTTGTGGGGAATTGCGGTCACGTTAAAAACCTTCCGCCGCTAAATCGCTGTTCGGCATGAAAAGCTCTATGAATTGAGCGTCTTAGAAGAACTGAATGGCCAAAAAAGCAGGCTCCGGAACCGGGGGTTCGGCGCCAAAACAATCCTCAAGCGGAAAAGGTGTGGTCGATCTCGCCGACGCACGAGTGCGTATTAACTCACGTTCACCCGACAAACCAAGCCAAAACCTGATGGAAGAGTTAGACCATATTAGGTCGCTATTGGATCAGGGATTGTCAGCCGAAGCAAAAACACGTCTCGCATCTCTAATAACAGCCGCTCGCAACAGCCCGTCAATCCTGGCTCTGGCACGATGTGCCTTGTCGACCGCCCTGGAAATGCAGGGACAGTATCGCGAATCGTTAGCCGCGGTTGCGATGTACGAGTCTCCGGAATCGAGAGAGAAACTCGATCAACAAGCGGTGCAATCGCTCAAGGTGCAAATTGGTCTCGCCTACAACTACAACGGCGATCATCCAAAAGCAATCTCTATTCTGAAAGGCGCGCTGCGCGAGTTTGAGATCAACCCTGACCAGAACCTTGGTCCAATTTACTCGGCACTCGCGCGCGTGTATCGCAGCATTAGTGAACACCCCATCGCGCTTGATTATGCGCAACGGGCTCTGGAGCACTTTCGACAATCAGGCGAATGGCGCGGCCTGGCGGAAGCATATTTCGGCATTGCGCTAGCGCAGGTTCAGGAAGGCGATTATGAAGGCGCGCTCGAGAATTTGCAGCAAGCGCTAAAGCTCGTGGGCGATCATTCGGCAAGCTATACCCTCGGCCGGATCTACTCGAACATGGCCGGCGTTTGCTGGTTTCTGAAGCGACCTCAGGAAGGAATTCGCTACCTCGAAAAGGGAATCGCTTATTACGAGCGCACGGACCACAAAGCCACCGCCGCAGATGGTTACAACAATCTTGGCATCAACTTGATCTTGATCGGGCAATGGGCAAAAGCGCAGGAGGCATTGCAGCGCGCGCTTGAGTTGGCAACTGAAGCTGATGAGCGCGCCGAAAAAGTACCGATGATTTTGGATTCGCTCGGCGAATTGCTAATGCTGCGCGGTGAGCTTGACGAAGCCAAGGACTATTTACAGCGGGCTGTTGCGCTCGCCACCGAAGATGGGAACAAGTGGTATGCGTGCCAGGCCTTTAGAACTCTGGCGCGTTGTTACCTTGCGATGGAAGATCATGCAAAGGCCCTGGCAAAAGCTCAGGATGCCCTGCTGTTGGCCGAGAGCATCGGCGATCGACAAGGAGTTTCCGATTCGCGCTTGATCGTGGCTGAAGCGCATCTTCGTAACGGCGAACCTGATAAGTGTTCCCAACAACTCGCGAAGCTGGACGAAGAAACAACCGAATCCGCAACCGATTTGGGATTTGCCGGAGAGTCGCAAAGATTGTTGGGTATGTTGGCGATGATGCAAGCGGACTACTCCTCGGCGGCCCAACATTTTGGCAGCAGTGTTTCCATCTTTGACATGCTGGGTGACCGCTATCGCGCAGCGCGCGCGCACAGCGAACTGGGACGCGCTTACGCAGTGAGCCAGCCCAGCCGCGCTATTGAACATTTGTCGCGCGCAGTTAACGCTTTTCGCGAACTGGGAGCAAGACTCGATCAAACGCGCGCGGAGGCAGTGCTGGTAAACCTTGATCGCAGCACCCCGGAAAGAAGCGACGAACAGTCGGCATTAACTCAATTGCTCACGCTGCGTCTCGCTGAGGCAGTGACGTCGCGCGAGCTTTTACTGCGCGAACTAGCGGCGATCATGCGCCAGGAAACGAGCGCCAAGTGCGTAATGGTCACTGAGCCCGGTGAGCACAATCAGCAACGAGTAGTGATTGCCCAGGGTTGTACACCGGCCGAGAGTGCAAAGCTTGCGAGCCAGATGGACCAAAGTGTTGATGAAGAATCGCAAGCCGCTTTTGCAAAAAAGAACGACGCTGTGCTGTTACATCTTCGGCCCTCCCATGCGCAGCCTGCCACGCTCTATCTCTCGCCGCGCAGCCGGGCAAAACTTCCCGGCGGCCTGTCGCTCGATCCACTAATGCGCGTGGCTGAACTTGGTATGGACGTTTGCGCTCTGCGCGGCGGATCGCAAAAAGGTGCACGCGTACAGCAGCCGGCAGAGCTCACCGGCACTAGTCTCATGCCAGGCTTCATTCATTCGAGTCCGGCAATGACGAAGCTTGTCGAGGAAGTTCACAAGATCCGATCATCGGATGTGACCGTGCTGGTCACAGGCGAATCCGGCACCGGCAAAGAACTGGTGGCGCGCGCGATTCATGCGCTTTCGTCGCGTCGTTCAAGAGTCTTTGTCCCCTTCAACTGCACGGCGGTGCCGAAGGAACTCTCGGAAGGATATCTTTTCGGCTATCGGCGCGGCGCGTTCACCGGCGCCGTAACTGACTCGGCTGGTGTCATTCGTACGGCTGGAGGCGGCACGCTTTTCCTCGATGAGATTGGCGACCTGCCGCTTGACGTCCAGCCGAAACTGCTGCGCTTTTTGCAGGAAGGCGAGATTCAACCCTTAGGCGAACAGCGTCCGATCAAAGTGGATGTGCGCATCATCGCCGCAACCAATACTGATCTGGAGGAGATGGTCGCGCAAAGTAAGTTTCGCGAGGACCTTTACTACCGGCTTAATGTAATCAGGTTGCGCGTGCCGCCGTTGCGCGAGCGGCGTTCGGAAATTCCCACCATCGTCAACTACTACATCAATCACTATTCGGCCAGATTTGGCCGCAAGAATATTCAAATGACTCCACAGGCCGTCGACCTTCTCATGGTCAGCGATTGGCCAGGAAATGTTCGGCAACTTTGTAACGAGATACAGCGGGTAGTCGCCCGCGCCGAAGACGCAGCGGTAATTACTCCCGAGCAACTTTCTCCCGAGCTAAAGCGCACCTCTTCTCCAACCACGCCCAGCGCTCCTGTTTCAACGTTTAGCTCAATGCCGGGCGCGAGTTTGCAAAACGTGACGCTTGCCGATGCCTTAGCAGAAGTTGAACGGCGCATGATCTCTGACGCCCTACGCAAGCATGGCGGCAACATCTCGCGCGCCGCACGCGAACTCGGCCTCACTCGTCGCGGCCTCTACCTCAAACTAGAACGCTATCAACTCAGCGCCAGCGCCTAACGGCTCAACCTTCAATCATCCAGCCTAATAGTCGTGCGGTTTTACTTTGCGGTTCTGCGCGTTACTTGCGTCCTTCGCGCTGACCATCAGCCGCAAACAGAGCTGGGCGGTTCGCTTTTGCTTAATCTCTCACAATGCTTGCAGAGCACGCCGTTCTGCGGTTTCTCCGAGCGAATGACTTGTGAGGCGCTCACCTTTAAGCCGCAAAGCGTATAGGCCCGGCCTCGCTCCAGAACAATGTGATACACGCGATTCGCCGGTCCTCCGGTATATAGAGTCATCTGATTAATGCGGGGAGAGTGAGAATTTTGAGACCGAATAGGATGCCTCAAGATTGGAAACAGTTGCGCAGCGTAAACAAAAAGATGGGCGTCACCGTCCTCACACCAGCAACGCCCTTTTGTTTTATTTTCTATCGTTTAGTTGACGTAGATCTTTCCGTCGCTAGAATGCATTCCATAGACTTGAGTGTTGCGCGTGGGTACCAACGTGAGGCATCGAGTTAAAAACGGCGGCGTAGTGCTGCAGGGTGATCCCCTCCGGCATTGCGCCGTTAGTTTTTAAGAGTTAACGCTGCCTTGCAGTAGTCAAGGTGGGGACAATGCGGCGGTGAGGCAGTGAGGCAGTGCAGTGGTGCAGTGGGCTTTGCACAGAAAGTCGCTCCTGCACAAAAAGTCGGCAGGCTGCACAAAAAGTCTGCCAACTTGTGTTTGTTAATTTCCTTGAAATGGAAGGATAATGAATACGGGAGGATTACCGCCGTGTATGATTCGTTTGAAGAATGTTTTCACGCACTATTGAGCGACCCCGAGATCGACAACTCTAGAAGCGGCGTTATAACAAAAGACAACGACAAGTATCCGTATTTCTTAGACGAGGATGCGCCAGATGAGGCAACGGAGTTTCTAGGTATCTATCCGTCCTCTACGCCCGACATTAACAAGTGGACAGTCATCTACCACGCTGGTCCAGAGGCCGAAGCCGAATACCACGCTTTCATAACGAACCCCGAAAACGGCGATCTCATCCCTTCTGCCCTAAGAAGATAATTCCTCGCCGCTCAACCCCGTAGTTCATCCTGAGAACTCCAAATATTTTGGAATATTTTTTAGCAAAAAATGCTTGCGAAAAGACAATGTGGTGGTATACTCCCCGGCCATGAGCAACTTACGGCCACGGCAATTGCCGCTCTTTCGATGGAATCTCGCTGATGGGATTCTCCAGCCGCACTATGAAGGATTCCAATCCATTGTTCAAGGCGCTTGGGTTGATTACTTAAATCTGCCCGCCAAAGACCGTGCTCAATTCAGCCCTACCGCTCGCGCCAACTGTGTCCACAGCTTTATGGTCTTTCGCGCGCGAGCCTATTTCATGCGTATTCCAAAGGCGTATGAAACGACTTCTTTCGGTCAAATTTTGTTCGGCATCAACGGGGAAATCTTGATCCGCTTCAAGAAGCTAAAAAAGAATCGGATGTCTTCAAATTATCCGACGCCTCACGCCGTTGATTTTGCCGCGCAATTAAACCTCCCCGGTATTGAGCCAGCCGCAAGGGTAACGGTCGGATACATCCTCAACAAAACTCAGACTGAGATAAACGCCATTCTTGTGACCTATTGTGTTGGTAAAAGAATCGTATGGACCATTGACATTGACGAACCGATTGCTCAGGTCAACATAGTTCCATACCCAACAAGAACACTCACTAAACCTCGCGTTCGTGCAAAGAATGTCAAGAAGAAGAAAAAGAATGACGAAAAATGAGCAAGACGATCAACCCGGAAATGCTTGTGCTCGCCAGAGAGTCCAGGGGAATCAGGCAGAGCGAGCTAGAAAAACGTCTGTCGGTGACGCAGGGAAAGATTTCAAAACTCGAAAGCGGTTTACTTCAAGTCACTGATGATTTTCTCGATACGCTCGCTGACGCTCTGCACTATCCCAGTGAATTTTTTTATCAAACGGATCGCGTCTACGGGTACGGTACGACCTGCATCTACCATCGTAAGCGCCAAAGTCTACCGTCGTTAGAATTGCGTCGCTTAATTGCGTCGCTTAACGTCCGGCGTATTCAAATTTCTCGACTGTTACGTGGTGCGGAGATAGAAGCTGAAAACCGTTTCCATAGAATGGACGCGGAAGATTACAGCCATGATGCGCCCGCAATAGCAAGACTGCTTCGCCGCAGTTGGGGGCTTCCAAGTGGTCCAATCGAAAATCTAACGACTGCTATTGAAGCAGCGGGCGGTGTTGTGCTTCGCTGCTCTTTCGGCACAAATAAGATTGACGCGATGAGCCAGTGGGCTCCCTGTGAACCGCCGTTGTTTTTTATCAATTCCGAAATATCAGCGGATCGCTGTCGGTACACGTTGGCGCACGAGATCGGTCATATAGTCATGCACCAAATTCCGTCGCCTGAT
>DASQPM010000021.1:0-14372 GCA_035643935.1 Pyrinomonadaceae bacterium
GGTCCATCGCCCGAATGGCCGCGAACCCCGACCGTTGCGTTCACGGTGGATGGCGTAGCTTCAACTGAAGTTTCGCGCCGGCTTGCTACGCGCGGACTGTTTCTTTCGCACGGTGATTTCTACGCAGCCACTCTAGTTGAACGGTTGGGGCTTGGAGCGGAAGGCCTGGTGCGCGCTGGTGGTGCCTGTTATACGACAGAAGAAGAGATTGATCGCCTGATCGAAGGTGTCGAAAAGTTCGCGCGGTAAAGGTCCCTCAAGAAGCTCTTCAGTGTTGATTGTAACCGAATAAGTTTGAAAGTCTCTGGGTTGGGAAGGGTGGTTTACCCCCGCTTAGGTTACAAAGCTTCGACTAACCGGCTCAGCAGATCTCGTGAAAATTAGGTGCCAGCCATTCAAGCTTGGGCGGGGGTAAATCACCCTTCCCAACCTCGAGACTTTCGGACTTGAGTGGCTCATTACTGTTGAAGGCCAATCCGCCATTATCCGCGTTCATCCGCCGCTAAGTATTCTTCGCTTCATTTTCGAACAGCGTTGATAAAGTCCGCCAGCAATCCATAGGCTGTGCTTTGCAGATTTGGCCGGTGCGATGTAATGGTGAGACCCGGCATCATGTCGAGTTCAAAGTGAATCGCCAGTGAAGTACCCCGAACATTTCCCAGCGGCTCGAGTTGTCCAATTTGTTCCGGGCGTACCACTGCTGAAATCTTCCCATCTTGCTGCCGGGTTGCGCGCGCCACCAATTTATACGGCTTCCCTTCCGCGCGCGCCCGCTGCAATTGATTTGTGTTCAACTCGCGAATTCCGTAGCGGACCACTTCGGTTGGCTTCAATGGAACATTCATCAACACGTTGGCCAGCGTGCATACTTTGACCGTCGCATCCCAGCCATCAATATCGTGACTAGGATCAGTTTCTGTGACGCCTAATTCCTGGGCCGTTTTTAAACCTTCGTCAAACGTCCGTCCCGCCTCCATCGTCTCGATGATCACATTCGTAGTTGAACTGAAGATGCCGCTGAAGCTGCGGAGCTTCACTCCTGGAAGTGTTTCGCGGAACAATGAAAACACGGGCGCGCTGTCCAGCACGGTCGACTCGAAAAGAAACTGTTTGCCGCCGGCCCGCGCTAACTCGCGCAACTCTTGAAAGCCGTAAACCAGCACGCCTTTATTCGCTGTAATTGCGTGCGCACCTGATTGCAGCACGACTCGCAGATAGTCGATCGCGGGCTGTCCCGAATCGAGGTTGAGTGATGTGGTTTCAAAAACGACGTCGGCTTTAGTATCTTTAAGCCATTCGCTAATACCATTCGCAGAAGAACCAATCGGAAGAGTCTGGTTTGCGGCCAAACTTGACGTATCAAATCCGTCAGCATTTGCTTGCCAACCAATACTGCGGCTGGCAACGCCCGTTATTTGATATTCAATACCGTACATTTCGCGCAGCTCGCCTGCTTTTGCGGCGAGCAGGCGCGCCAGTGCCCGACCAACTTTTCCAAAACCGAGGAAACAAAGATTGTATTGTTTCATGCTTACTTATCAGCGCGAGCGAAGTTATACTGCACTAACACGACCGCCAGACAAGATTAACAGGATTTACGAGAGACAAAAGAAAATCGACGCTGACTTCAGTTTTGTATCCTGTTCATCTTGTTAATCTGTCAAATACCTTTCATGAAACAATATCACGATCTGCTGCGATCAATTCTGGAAAACGGACGCGAGCATCACGACCGCACCGGCGTCGGCACAATTTCTCATTTCGGTTATCAAACGCGTTTTGATTTGCGCGCCAGCTTTCCCATTGTCACTACCAAGAAAATTCCCTTTCGCTGGGTGGCGGAAGAACTATTTTGGTTTCTGTCCGGCGACACCAACGAAGCCAATTTGCGAGCGAAAGGGGTCGATATCTGGGCCGAATGGGCTGATGAAGAACACACCGGCCGTTTCGATCGCGCCGCCGGTGATCTCGGGCCGGTCTATGGTTATCTGTGGCGTTCTTTTGGCGGAGATTATCCGCAGCGAAATGGAGTAGACCAGATCGCAAAGTTGCTTGAAGAGATCCGCCGGAACCCAAATTCGCGCCGTTTGATTGTTACCGGTTGGGATCCACGGCAAGCAGACAACGTTGATTTGCCACCCTGCCACACATTGTTTCAATTCAACGTGGACGACGGATTACTGCATTGCCAACTTTATCAGCGCTCGGCGGACGCTTTTCTTGGTGTGCCTTTTAATATCAGCTCGTACGCTCTGCTGACGCACATGGTGGCGCATGCTACTGGCCTGGAAGCCGGCGAGTTTGTTTACACGCTCGGCGACTATCACATTTATAAGAATCACCTCGAACAAGTTGAGACGTTGTTGTCGCGAGAGTTTTATCCCTTGCCTAAGCTTGAAATTCTCGATCGTGAAAACAAATTGAGGGGTCTTGAAGGCATGCTCGCGATGCGCTACGACCATTTGAGTTTGACGGGTTACCAATCGCACGGAAAAATTGCCGCGGCCGTGGCGGTGTAGGACAGACATTCCTGTCTGTCCTGGTTTTCGGAGCAAGAATTTCCACCATGTCTGTCGCTATCTCGAAATATGGGACAGATAGGAATGTCTGTCCTACTATGATCATTGGAATAGTTGCAGTCGATAAAAATGGCGCGATCGGCAAGGGCGGGAAAATGCCCTGGCATTACTCTGCCGATATGAAATTCTTCAAGCAGACGACTTCGGGCAATGCCTGTGTGATGGGCTACAACACCTGGCGAACTTTGAAGAACCCGCTACCCAACCGTCTGAATATTGTTCTCAGCCGGCAAGCGGAAATCCCACCTCAGGAGTCGCTCGTCGTTTTGCGCGACGTCGAGTCAGTGCTGGCAATGGCCAAGGTTTTGAAAACAGATCTGTTCGTGATTGGAGGTGCGCGAGTTTACGAGTCGTTCCTGCCTCATATCGAGAAGTGGATTGTGACTGAGGTGCCTTTGACCGTCGACGGTGCTGATACCTTCGTGCCGGAAAATTATCTCAACGAATTCGTCGCCGCAGACTCACAAAAGTTAGATGAAGATCTAACCGTAACTTCCTACGTTCGCCGGAGCGCGGCGTGATGAGCCTTCTAACGTAGTAGCTTGAAAGCGTGGGTCCATTCGTTGCGCAGGAATCCGGGAATGCACCAGAGTATAGCCAGGGGCTCGATTGCGCGGGCTGCTTCCGCGGCGCCCATGTCGGCAACTTCCCAACCAAACTGATCAAGTATCTCGGTAACAGCTTTCTTGGCGGCCGGGTCGTTGCCGCAAATAAACATCGTCGGGCGTCCGCCCTCAAGCCGTGGATTCACCATCAAGTCACTGCCAACTGAATTGAAGGCTTTGACAAAGCGCGCGTCCACAAACTCCTGTTGCAGTTGTTCCAGCAACGATTCGTTTCGCTTAGTGAATAAACTCAACACGCCATTGACCGGCGGCGCGTCGGAGATTGGATTTGTCGCGTCGATGACTGTTTTTCCTGCCAGGTTTCCGACTTCGGCCAGTCGGAGAGCAGCGGCCGACGCTTTCCCATTCACTGCCAGCACGATCAATTCACCAAACTGCGCCGTCTCGGCGAAGCTACCGACGCGCGCAGCGGGATTGCGCGCTGCCCAGTCAGCCAATTTCGCCGGGTCGCGCGTGCCGAGCATTACTTCATGACGGTGCTTAACGAACCCGTCTCCGAGAGCCTGGCCCACTTTACCTGATCCAAGAATGCCAACTTTCATGCTTTTACCCAATTAAGTTTCGCGAATTCAATTTCGAAGTGCAACCGGTGTTAAGTCAACAACAATCGCGCAGCAAAGAATAATGCCGGCAACCAATCAGGAACGCGCTCAATGCAGAACCGCGAGCGGTAGCGACCGGATGCTACCGTCTACGATGAAATAGAGCATTCGAGCCGCCTTCACATTGAATGCTAGCATCCGGTCGCGACCGATCGCGGTTCTGCATTGGTTGCACTTCAAACCTGAATTCGCGTTTTTCGAACACGCGCGCCGGTGCGGACAGCGAATTAGCTCAATGGCCCGGTAGTATGCAATTTCAAATCCAGCACGTCATGCCGGGTTATGATTCCGGTGATGCGGCCATACTCTTCAACCAGCACCACTGGACTGGATTGCAATCGGCGAGTCACGTCGTTGGCACCGGCGTCAACATCGACTGTTGGGAAGCTTGCTTCCATAACTTCGCTGACAGGCGATTCCAGCAGATGCCGATTGCGTACCACCTTTGCCAGCGCGCGATTTTCTCGCAGTGACCCAACCGGCCGGCCCTCTTCAAGCACGGGAAGGTGCGTCAATCCCAACTCATTCATCTTCGCAAGCGCATCCGACACTTTGTCCGAAGGAGATGCCCAGACCAGCGATGGTGGCGCATGATTGCCTTTGGTGCCGCTGATTAATCCGGCAGTCATCTTCTGCGGCTCGAGCAGACGCTTCTCTTTCAACCATTCATCAGAATGGTGTTTGCTCAGATAATGTTCGCCGGTATCGCAAACAATAAACACTACCACCGCGTTTTCATCCAAATCTCGAGCGACCTGGAGCGCGGCCGCGAGATTTGTTCCGCTTGAACCGCCACAGAAGATTCCTTCCACGCGGCCCAACTGACGGGACATCTCAAACGAGTCGCCATCGGTGATGTTGATCACCTCGTCGATATACTTAATGTGCACATTGGGCGGCACAACTTCCTGACCAATTCCCTCGACCAGGTAAGGCGTCGTTTCGATGATCTTCCCGGTCTCTTTGTAAGTCTTGAAGATTGAGCCGAAGGGATCCGCACCCACAACTTTAATGTTTGGATTCTTCTCTTTGAGAAAACGGCCGGTGCCGGAGATGGTGCCGCCCGTGCCGATGCCGGCAACGAAGTGTGTAATCTTGCCTTCAGTCTGTTGCCAAATTTCTGGGCCAGTAGTGCGGTAGTGGGCCTCGGGATTCGCCGGATGAGAATATTGATCGGGATAAAAAGAGTTTGGCGTCTCTTTCGCGATTCGCTGCGCGGTTGAAACGTAATGATCCGGCGTACCCGGCTTGGCTGAGACGGGCGTGATTACTACGTCCGCACCCAGCGCTTTTAAGTAGCGTGCCTTCTCGACCGATGCTTTATCAGTCATCACAAAAATACATTTGTAACCTTTGACGGCCGCGGCCAGCGCCAGCCCAATTCCAGTGTTGCCCGAAGTTGCTTCGACAATTGTTCCGCCGGGCTTCAATTTGCCTTCGTGTTCGGCTGACTCGATCATCGCCACGCCAATGCGATCCTTGACTGAAAAACCGGGGTTCAGGTTTTCCATTTTTGCAAGGACGGTGGCCTTCAGCCCGCGCGTCAGTCGATTTAACCTGACCAGCGGCGTGCGCCCGATAAGCGCAAGAACGTTGTCGTAGTAATGCATTCGAATCTCCGGCACAGTTGATTGGTCTATTTCTAGCAGAAACCTAACCTCCGGCGCTATTTGAGAAGCGCACCTTCGCAGATTTTTTTCGCCAGCAATTCGCCGGCAACGCGGTTGCCAGTGACATTCCAATGTCCGTTGCCAATGTTTTTGTCGAACCCGTGCAAGAAAACGTTGTTGCGTTCCGCAAACTGCTGTAACTCGGGAGCTAGAGTAATCACCGGAATGTTCTCGCGCTCGCACAGCGCTCTAAGGCGATTGTCGGGATAAAGCAAGTCAGTAGCGCCGAAGCGTATTTTTAGGGCTTCGCGTTGACTTGAGCTGGGAAAAACCTGCGGGCCATTGCTCAAGGTAATCAGGAGAAACTTCGCGCCCCGTGCTCGAACCTCGTTACGCATTTCTGTTATCAGGCTTTCCGTAACTCGCCAGGCATTATCCCAAACCTCCGTTTGTGGTTCGCGGTAGATAAGGTTGTCGGCGCCCAATTCTTCCGCATCCGGCGCGGCATTGGCGACGTTCGGTTTTTGATCCGGCGAAGCTGTGGGCGCCGCCGCCGGTTCGCGCCGCGACCAGCGGGCGCGCCAGGACGCGCTCATAATCTTTAATGCGCGGTGTCCCTCGGTTAGTGCCTGCACGAGGCGCGAGTGGTTACGGAGCCAGCGCCCAAACCGATTAATGCGAGACTGTCGCCAAAGAAACGTTCGAGAGCTTTGGAATGAATTGTCGAGCACCAGTTGATTGTCGCGCAAAACGAAGTAGGGTATCTCATCAACGTTCTTCAACGCGCGCGAGTTGTCGGTAACGTCGTTATTCGTCGTCACCGCGACCATTACGACGTCCGGAGAATATTTCCAGACCTTTTCTCGAAGGGTGAGCAGTTCCTGGGCGGTGCCGTATCCGGAAACGCCAAAATTAATAATCTCGATACCTTTGCCCGAAGCTGCATCACACTCGTCGAGCTTTGTTTTCATGACCGACCAGAACGCCTGTTCCAGCGGCACCGCAAGAGCTTCGGCATACGAGTCGCCAATTAGAGCTATGCGCAAAGTGTTAGGTGGCTTTGTTATCGAGTGTTCCTGATCGCGCAGACCGTCGGAATTGATGCGCACAAACGAGCGGCCTTCTTTCCTATACAAACCTTGTGCACTCGGTCGAAGACCGTAACCCCGAGTTTGATCCAGCTCATAAAATTCCGGGTATGAATAGCCGGCCGCGCGCAATGCGATCTCGGCAATGAGAGCGCCAAACAAGAATCCCAGAATGATCAACAGGAGTTTGGAAAAGAGTTTTCGAACGCGGCGGCCGTTGTGTTTCATCGAAGGTTTGCTGGAAGGCAAAGCTGGCTTCACTTTGAATGTTAAAGAACGAATACGTTAAGCGAACTGCCCGTTTTTGTGCAAACTGTCACTCAGACTCTTGTGCAGCAAAAAATGCTGAGGCCCGGATGTGCTCTCCCCTTCACATCCGGGCCTCAAACAAGGTCGCCAATTTTTCAATCAGCAACCGAGCTCGTTAAGACGATCTTAGTAGCGACGATAACGATTGCGAATCTTGTAGGTATAGACGGCCGCACCCGCGCCGCCAGTAACTGCGCCAATTGCCGCGCCTTTTTTTCCGCCAATCAGGCCACCAAGCAGTGCTCCAGCCACGGCGCCCCCCGCAGTGGTGATCTTGTCCTGGTGTTTCCGCCAAACCGAGCGGTTGTCATAACCATAGTTGTTGTCCTGGTAGACAGTCTGACCGTTTCGATAGACGTTGCTGTCATACCGCGGATCGTAGTTGGTATTGCGATCGTAACGATCATCGTAGCGAGAATAGGTAGTCTGGTTAGTCGCGCATCGACCGCGCGTCTGCGCCGCTACTGGCAGCGCCATCATGCTAAGAACTATCAGGGAAACAAGAGTGGCAAGAATTTTTTTCATTTGCGTGCCTCCGTCGCCCTGTTTGGCAACGAGTGTGCCAACGAGGACAGCTTACTCTTGGCGCGCCAAATAGCAGGTTTCACGAAGGGTTTTGCATGTTGTCGCGTCGAAGCAAACGAGTGGGGCCGGAGCGAACGACGATTACGTGTGTAAGGCTTGGCGATTTGGGGTAATAGTTGTTTGTTCCGACATTTCAGGACGCAGAAAAGGAAATGAAAAGCTCAACTACTGAGGTGGAAATATTCAAGCTGATCCGGTGGTGCCTGCTCTTTGCCCGCGCTTCTTCGAAAGGATCTTTGTCTCTCACACGACCCGAAGAAGCGGCAACAGGTGATACCTGAGGACAGTTTTTTCCCTTTGTTTATCAGGGAAACATGCCATCCTCGCTGATCCAACTTGCAACTTAGACCATAAATAGGGCATCTTAGCAGTCAGTTAATCCTTCTCTCGCGCATCGACGGTGATGCGCCCCGCGCAAAAGAAACAAAACAGCGCCGGCGTTTTGGATAGTTCGAGAGCAGGCTGATTTCACTTACGAAGCCGCTCATTGAGCATCCGATCCTGGTCCTTCGACTGCTACCGTTTCACCGAAGACAATCCGTTTCGCAGCTTCTTTTCGCCCCGAAGGGGAAAGGTATATCTACATGTCTATGAAACTTTATGTTGGAAACCTCGCTTTCCAAACCAACAGCCAGCAACTGCAAGAGCTTTTTGCGCAGGCGGGCACGGTTGAATCAGCGAGCGTCGTGGAAGACCGCGACACCGGACGATCACGTGGCTTTGGCTTCGTCGAAATGTCCAGCAAGGAAGAGGCGACGGCCGCCATTGCACAGTTCAATGGCAAGGAATTCAATGGCCGTAACCTGAACGTTAACGAGGCGAAACCTCGCGAACCCCGTGGCTTTGGCGGCGGAGGCAATCGTGGTGGTGGCGGCAATCGCGACTTTGGAGGTCGCAACGACCGCGCGCCGCGCTGGTAAGTTATTTCTTACCGGCAGCACTTTGAGAGAAGCGCCCCGGTCAATCAATACGCTTCGCCGGGGCGTTTATTTTTATCAACACATTGCGCGCCAAAATTAGAGCGCGCGGAAAGAACAGATGAGCTTCACTGAACTACAACTTCTACCCGAGTTGGTGCGCGCGTGCGCAGCCCTTGGGTATACCAAACCTACACCAATACAAACCAGCGCGATTCCGATCGTGTTGAGCGGCGCCGATATGATCGGCTGTGCTGAAACCGGCACCGGCAAAACGGCCGCCTTCCTGCTTCCGATTATTCAACGATTGAATAAGACGAAGTCATTCCCCGGCATTCGCGTTTTGATCATCGCGCCGACGCGCGAGCTGGCATTACAAACCGAAAGCGCCTATCGCGACTTTGCTCTAAAAACCAGTCCACGATGCGCAGCCATCATCGGCGGCGCCAGTATGCAGCGACAACGCGACGCATTGCGCCGCGGCGCCGGCGTACTAATCGCCACTCCCGGCCGCTTACTGGACCATATGCAGCGCGAATCAATTGACTTATCGCGCGTTGAAGTGCTCGTGCTAGATGAAGCCGATCGCATGCTCGACATGGGCTTCTGGCCTTCAATTCGACGAGTACTCGAAAAACTGCCAAGCGCGCGGCAGACATTGCTGTTTTCGGCAACGATGTCCGCATCTATTGAGAAGATCGCCCGCACAACGATGCGCGATCCCAAACTCATTGAGATTAGCAGGCGCGGAGTCGCAGCAAAGACTGTTGCTCAATTCGCCTATCCAGTAGCCGCAGAATCGAAAACTACGCTACTGCTGGAGTTGCTTGAAAAAGAACGAGAGCCATTTGAACGTGTGCTGGTCTTTACGCGCACGCGACGTGGCGCCGAACGTCTTTCGCATATTTTGAGCGCGCGCGATCACAGCGTGAATCGCATTCATGCCGATCGCACTCAGCCTCAACGCGAAGCAGCGTTGCGCGATTTCAAGGGCGGACGAACGCGAGTCATGGTGGCCACCGACATTGCCGCTCGCGGCATCGATGTGGATGCGATTTCCCACGTGATTAACTATGACGTGCCCATGGCGCCTGAAGACTACGTACATCGCATCGGCCGCAGTGGCCGGGCCGGAAAACCTGGTCGTGCGATTACGCTGGTAACGCCCGCGGAAGAACTTTCCATGCGCGGCATCGAACGTTTGACTGGCCAGTCGATCGAGCGCGTCGTCATGCCGGCATTTGGAGGTTCGCATTCGGCGGCTTTGAGACCGAGCAAGGCCTCTTCTTTTGCCGGACGCAGAGCAGCGAATTTTGGAACGCGTTCCTTTCGACCGCGCCGCGCCAGATAGCGCTGCGTGCTTTGTCAGTACCACCCCCGACTCGTCGGGGTAGCGAGTGGATAATTGAATTTCAGTCGGAGGATTGAATTGGAAAACATTCAGGAGAGTGAAGTGCTGCAGCCCGAACGTCAGGCTATCAACTGGGGGCTGGGCACTTTTCTGACTGCATTCCACCTCGCTGCCGTGGCCGCTCTCTTTATGTGGAACTGGCAGGCGATCGTTTGCGCGGTGGTGCTTTATTGGATTGCCGGCAGCCTGGGCATTGGCATGGGCTACCACCGGCTAATAACGCACCGCGGTTATAAAGTTCCCAGGGCGCTGGAGTATTTTCTGGTGCTGTGTGGCTCGCTTGCTTTACAGGGTGGTCCAATAGAATGGACCACCACGCATCGCATTCATCATGCACACACCGATTGCAACGGCGATCCACATACGCCGCGCGACGGCCGCCTGTGGTCCCACGTTGGCTGGATCTTGCGCGGCACCGCGCAGAACCATGAAGCCCACGTGATCGCGCGTTATGCTCCCGATCTCAGTAAAGATCGATTCTATGTTTGGCTCAGTCGCTATTATCCGGTGCCGTTGATCTGCCTGGCTCTAGTGCTGCTTTTCTTTGGCGGCTGGGGGGTGATGATGTGGAGCGTCTTCCTGCGCGTGACACTGGGACTGCAAGCCACCTGGCTGGTGAACTCAGCTACCCACTTGTGGGGGACGAAGCGTTTCGATACCGGTGAAGACTCGCGCAACAGTTGGTGGGTTGCAATGCTTACTTTCGGTGAAGGCTGGCACAACAATCATCATGCCTATCCTACTTCGGCCCGTCACGGTTTGAAGTGGTATGAGGTTGATTTCAACTGGTGGGGCATTCGCGTGTTGCAACTTTTAGGGCTGGCAAAGTCGGTGAAGCACGCTTCCCTGCCGCGTCTGGCAAATCCCGGCTCATAAATCACCATCGTGGTTTCCGAGCAGCCGATCAAACTCTACCTTAACCGCTGCATAACACTCGCAAGCGAATTCTTCCAATCCTTCACGGTCAATTAGAGTAATGTGCCCGCGCGCGTAGCGGATAAACCCGGCCGCTTGCAGCAGCATCGCGGCCTCGCTCACGCCGGATCGGCGCGTGCCGAGCATTTCCGCGATGAACTCCTGCGTCAGTTTCAATTCATCACCATGAACACGATCGTGGCAGGTCAACAGCCAGCGCGCCAGGCGCTCGCCAACGTGGTGGCTGCGATTACACGCTGCCGTCTGCGAAATTTGTCTTACCATTGCCAGCGCATAGCGCAGCAACAGGACCTGGAGTTGTCCCGCGCGCTTCAATTCGGCAACGAGAACGGAAGCTTTCATACGCATCGCACCGTCGGCGATTTGCACGATGGCCTCGTTCGGCGAGATGTCATCTCCAAGGACAAGGGGAATACCGACCATCCCTTCGCAGCCCGCCAGGCCGACTTCAACGCTGGCGCCTTCCTCCATGTGCGCGACGAAGGACACCACTCCTGAGTTGGGAAAATAAACGTATTGGATGCGGTCTTCTGTCTTATAAAGAACTTCACCGAGGGGCAGCGTAACCGGAGTCAGGTGCGGTAAGAGCCGCGCGTATTCTTTAGCCGGCAGGGCAGCGAGAATTCTATTCTGGATGGGCGCTGATTTTGCAGTTTGGGACATTTAGCATCTCCCTTCGTCACGTCGCGTGTAAACACAGCCGACGGCAAGAGAAGATGCTTTGTTAGGACAAATCCAGATGTCGTAAGTTGAGATGGGAAAGAACGGTTTCCGTTAACTATGGTTTATACTACCACTAATAAGACCGCGTGTCGTAGTTCCAGGGTCAAACAGGCGAGCAAGAACAGCAAGAAGACAGTCAATTCATTAGCGAGTTCAACTTTCCGTTTAGTTTATTTCTGCTGTGGCCGCGAAAGAACTGAGAAAGTGAGGGGGAAAATGGCGAAAACAATCTCAAGGGATGAATTGAAGCAGAAGATCGACCGAAAGGAAAACTTTCTGCTCGTCGAAACTCTCCCGGCTACGGCCTATCATCACCGCCACCTACCCGGAGCAATAAACCTGCCGCCCGACAGTGTGGCGACGCTTGCTTCTCAGCTCTTACCCGATCAAGGCGCTGAGATTGTCGTTTACTGCGCCAGCCCTACTTGAAACGCTTCAGAGAATGCCGCCCGTGAATTGGCGGCGCTGGGATACACCAATGTGCGTGACTATGCTGAGGGTAAGCAGGACTGGATTGATGCAGGGCTACCAGTGGAGAGCGAACACAAGCACTAACGAAATTCCATGTCCTTCTCGGCGAATTGCGACTAAACAGGAAATGTCTTGATTTCCTAAACTCAAACACTCGACGTCAGCAGTCAATAATGCGAATCACGCAGCGAATGTTCTACCGCTTGCGCTGAGACAGAAATGGGCCGTGTTTGCGTAGCGTTCGCACGGTGAGTTTAGCGTTAGAATTCATAGATGCGATTGGGGAGTTGAGAATGGCTCTGGTATTGGAAGGCGGCTGCCGGGTAACAGGACTCAGAGACGGCGAGCCAACGATCAATGGAACATTAAGTGTTTGGCCTCAGATCGGACGCGCCAACGGTGCATCGGCAATCTCTCTACGCACGATGGAGTTCGCGCCGGGCTTGTCGCCCGGTTTCCGCAATCAGGAATGCGACGAGATCATTTACGTTCTGCAAGGGGCTGCCGCCATCCTGATAGACGGTTGGCCTTACCCGGTTCAGCCAGAGACCGGCGTCTATCTACGACCCGGCGCTATCCTGACCGTGGACAATCCTAATCCAGAACCGTTTGTTCTCATCAGCTCGCAATGCCCGGAGCCGCTAGCAACGCCAGAGACGTTGCCGCCTTTCACTTCTCCTCAGGCGCCAGAGACATCCCCACCAGGGCGACCGCCGATCGTGCGTCTCGCGGATCGTGAAGCCGTCCCGACCGCAGACCGCTGGTATCGAGTGCTCGTCGATGATGAAGTCGGCAGCACGCAAGTGACGCAATTTGTCGGTTCGATTCCTTCGGGCCGCGCGCCCGATCATTTTCACAACTACGAAGAGGTGCTTGTCATCCTGCGCGGAGAGGGTCGGATGTGGGCCGGGAAAACTCACACGCCCATTGCCTCGGGCTCTTGTATCTATTTACCCAAAGGCCAGGTTCACTGCGTTGAGAACACGGGTGATGATGAACTGCGACTGTTGGGTGTTTTCTATCCGGGGGGAAGTCCGAGTATGAGATACGAGGTTTAGAACTCCCTTAAGATCCACCGGCACTCAAGGTTGAACCAACAATTCAAGCCGCAGGAATTTGCAGGTTGGGAAGGTGGGCAAGCGGAGCGCGCCCCCCTCCGGCGTAGGGTGATCAACTTGCGTTTCCTTCAAGGCTGCACTGGCTAAGTCCGCATGAAAAGTGAGCGGCTTTTGAAACGAGCAACGAGGCGCTGCGCTGGAGCGGGGTCGCGCGCCGCTTGCCCACCTTCCCAACCTGCAAATTTCCTCAACTTGCATTGTCAGTTCAAAATAAGTGGCTTTGATCAACCTGCCAGTCGGCGACGAACTCATTCAGCAATCAATTCCGAGAGGATAATCATTGCCTCTTCTAGTTCTTCATCTGTGTTGAAGAAATGAGGCGAGATGCGCAAGCCCACGCCGGGGCGACAATCAACGAACACCTTTCTCTGCGCGAGACGATCTACCATTGCTGGTCCGTCATCGACATCAATCATTACTGAACCCCCGCGCTGGTTGACGTCGCGTGGACTGTTTATTTTCCAGCCTCGCTCCAGAGCAAACGCCATCATCCATTCCGTTCGGCGACGGGATTCGCGGGCGATTGTTTCGACGCCGACATCTTCTAAGATTTGCAGACCGGGCAGTGCTGAGTAGAGCGCGGGAATGCTCGGCGTGCCCTGCGCGAATCGGCGTACGGACTTGGCGTAACGCATGGGCGAGTGCGCGAATTCGAACGGCACATCGTGGGCGACCCAACCGGTGAGTCGCGGCTTTAGATCTCTTTGCAAGTCGGGGCGCACGTACAGATAGCCACAGGCGGGGCCGCCACAGAGCCACTTGATCGTGCCACCGATGAGGAAATCAACGCCCCAATCGGACGCATCCAACTCAACAGCTCCGGCCGACTGATAGACATCAAGCAGAACCAGGGCGCCAACGCTATGCGCACGTTCCACTATAGCTTTTGCATCCACGCGATACGAGCTCCGAAATGAAGTGTGTGACATCGCCACGAGACTCGTCGTGTCGTCGATGGCCCCAAGAATGTTTTCGAGAGGAACGGTAATGCCGTCAGGCGAGCCAACTATCTCAACCTTCGCGCCGAGAGCTCTCTGCGCTTCCCAGATGTATTCCATCGAAGGAAAATCCAGCGCTGAAGTGACTACCTTATTGCGCTTCGTCGATGCGAAGTCAAAACACGATGCTACACTAGCGAGCGCAATCGAGGCATTTGGTTGAATCTGCACTGAGCCCGGCGCCCCGCCCAGGAGGCGGGCGATGCGGTCGCCCACCTGTTGCGACAACTCCCACCAGCTTGCGGCCCAGGCGTCCTCGCTGGTGTGTTGCTCCCAAGCCCGGTAATAAGCGAGCAACGATTCGCGTGCCGCGCGCGGCACTGGCCCAAGGCTGTGACTCAACAGGTGAATCCCCGATGCGAGGGTTGGATATTCTGCACGGCGGCGGTCAATGTTTGG
>DASQPM010000022.1:0-5723 GCA_035643935.1 Pyrinomonadaceae bacterium
GCAAAGATCGCTGGGGTGTGGTAGATCTCATCGGCAACGCCTGGGAGTGGACTTCTTCAAAGGCCTCAATTTACAACGGCGCAGCGGATATTCCGGCGGCCACTAAAGAATGGGTCGTGGCGCGCGGAGGTTCGTACGCGAGCGATCCAAAAGATCGGCAGATACCGGTTTCTGCCACCTACCGCGATTGGTTCCCGCCCACCACGCGACATCAGAATTTCGGCTTCCGTCTGGTGCGTTCTGAGCAGTAAGTCCGCCGCGTGGGTTATACCTTTTCGCGCCGGAACTCGCTTCTTAGTTAGATCATCTTCCCGAAGTTAGGCTACAATTCCACACGTTTCAAACGGCTTCTGCCAGGCTATCGACCAACTTATTGTGGTTGAATCTATAGTTACGCGACAGACCAGGAGGGGATCGATGACAGCTTCCTCGATTATTCGCTTATCGTTGCTGCTTGTCGCGCTTTCGTTTTGGCTATCGGCTCTTGTGCCTGTAACCAGGGCCCAGGATGTCGGCGTCGATGTTGGTGGTAGCGCGGGAATTTTCAGACCAAAGAATCCGGAGACCAGGAAACGTACTGGCCGGCCTGCTCCCGCCCCGCGTCGCACCCCAGGCCCGCGCGCAACCGGTCCTACCAACGCGGAGATCGAAGATCGCATCGATGAAATGTTGGAGAAGGGAAATCAGTTTCGCGATGGGCGGCGCTTCGCTGAAGCGGAAGATTCATATCAAAGTATTCTCAAACTCAAACCTCATGATGGTCGTGCAGCCTACGGTCTCGGAAATATTTATTCTGATCAGCAACGTTGGGACGAAGCGGAACAAGCGTATCGCAACGCCGTGCTGTGGAGTCCGTCAGACGTGGATGCGCTGGTCGCGTTGAGTGTAGTGCTGGTTCAGCCGCGGTCCGGCGCCGGCAATGCGAAACGGTTTGCTGATGCCGAGTCGTTCGCGCGCCGCGCAATTCAGTTGCAGCCGAAGAATGCTGTGGCCTGGGACCGCCTTGGTGTTGCCTTGCAGTCGCGCGGTCTATTCAACGACGAAACGGAGCATTCTTACCGCCGCGCAGTCGAACTCGATCCACAGTTTGCGGTGGCCTATGCGCATCTTGCACGCGTACTCAAACGGATGGGACGAAAGGATGAGGCAGCGCCGCTTTATGATCGGGCAATTCAACTTGCTAAGGATCCAGCGACGCTTAATTTGATCGCAGAATCGTTGCAGGCCGAACAGCAATGGGAGAATTCTGAACCGGTATTAAAACGAGTGCTCGAGCTCGATGCTCGCAATCCCACGGCGGTGTTGTTGCTTGGTCGCATGCTCGTTGTTTTCAAACGGTATCAGGAAGCTGAACCTTACTTGAAGACAGCGACTGAGATGAGTCCGCGCGCATTTCAGCCATTCAACCTCCTGGGGCGCACCTATCTGGCACTCGATCGCTTTGAAGAAGCGGAAGAGACTTACGAACGCGCTGCGCAGTTTGCTTCGGCGGGAGACCGCAAGCAGTTGGCCGGTGTCTTTGGCTTTGAAGGAGTAGGTGATGGCTATCTAAAAGCGAAGAAAAAGCCCAGCGCTGCCCGCGCCTATCGCCGCGCGTTGGAACTCGATCCGGGAAACAAGCAACTGGAACAAAAACTTTCCAAAGCCAGCTAGCCTGAATACAAAAAGTGGAGTCCCTCTAATGAAGCGTTGCCCCAAGTGTAGTCGCACTTTTCCGGATGACAATCAAAAGTTTTGCACCATTGACGGTGGTCTATTGGTAGCAGAACCAGCCTTTGATCCCAACGCAACCTTTCGCTCGTCGGTGCCCATAACACCTCCAGGTTCGTCGCCTTCGGCCGCACGACCCGTCCCTCCACAGGCACCAACCGAACCCTTCACCGGGAAGCTTCCCGATTTCGGCGCAACTATAGCGTCATCTTCCGCGCCGACCGCAGTGCTGCCGAAGAACACCGGACCGACTGGCTCGCCCACCGTAGTCGATCAGCCTGCTCCGGCGGCGGCCGCTACGACTGGCCCTTTGACACAACGACCGAGTGCGCCGTTGCCGCAAAACACTCCGAGCGTTCCCATTCCGCCACCGCAGGCGAAGAAGAAATCAAAAATGCCGCTAATCATCGGCATATTGTTATTGCTTCTGGTGCTTGGCGTTGGCGCGGTAGCGGCTGTGTTCCTTTTGCTGATCAAGCCGCGTTTGAAGGAAGAGCGTTTGGCACAACCGGTGGCGACGCGCCCATCCAGGAATGAGAATACAAACACGAACAGCAATACGAGCGTCGCGGTCGAGCAGCCAAAGACTGAGCCGGATTTTGTTGCGCCGCCGAATACAGTTAAGTTCACAAACTCACAGGCGAATCTTGACAGCAAATTGGCTGAACACTATTTCGATTTCTCATTTTACTATCCGTCCGACTGGAAGGTCGTTCCCAAAAGCAGCGCTTCCGGAGGAACCAGCTTCATAAAGGTCGAAAGAAGTCTGCCGCCAGATTTTACTCAGGAGAATTTTGGCGTCGGTTGGTATGACAGCAAGGGAAGCTATGATGCCGACCAAACGAATTTTCCTCGTCTGGTAGAGGTTCTCAGTTCTAACCTTTCAAAGAGTTTGCCCGAATATCGCAAAGTTTCGGAGGGGCCAACAAAAGTAAACTCGCTGAAGGGTTATGAATTGCGCTTTGTGAGCTTTTCTAAAGGAACTGAGAAAGGCGATCTTCAACTTTGGGGTCGGGTGATATTTCTTCCGCGAGGAGAAGGTGAAACAACAGGCGCCATCCTGACGATGCTCACCACCTCACTAGCGCCGGAAATTTCCGGAGTTGACGATGTTGGGGTTAAAGGCGAGGCGCCGGTTATTCTGGAATCATTCCGCTTTAGGAAGAAACCCTAATCTTTGAAATGCAAACTGTTAGTTTGCGCTCCGGGTTCAATTATTGGCGCAACCGCAACGATAATGCGTGATCTGTTCGTTCTCGGTTATAGTTGTCTCGTAATAGGAATTTCCGAATAAGCAAGACAAGAAATGAAAAAGTCGAAAAGAATTGAATCAGCCAAATCATTGTGGACGCCCGCGCGAATTGCTTTCACGATCCTGGTGCTCTCGTTATTTGCAGCCTTTGGAATTTCCAGTTGTAGTTCGAGCGACGAAAAACGAGAGGCGCCGGCTCCCGTAGTCAGGAATAACGGAAGTGCGCCACGGCCGGTTGCCCCGGCCGCGCCCGCGCCAATGGTTACGCTGCCCGCGAGCATAACTGATGCTGAGCTGAGGGCCGTTACGGGCGCGCCGATAAAATTGTCAACTTATAACGGCAAGGTGTTACTGGTGAACTTGTGGGCCACCTGGTGTGGGCCCTGTCGTTTGGAAACTCCCGAGCTGGTGAAGCTGCACAAAGAGTTTCGCTCGCAAGGCCTTGAAGTAGTGGGATTATCGACTGAGAATCCGGACGCATCTGCCGACAGCGTGCGTCAGTTTGTTCATAACTTTGACGTCGATTACCGCATCGGCTGGGCCACACCCGAAGTAGCGATCGCGTTGATGCAGGGACGGGATGCGATCCCACAGAGTTTTGTTATCTCGCGGAGTGGTCGAATCGTCAAGCGGTTCGTGGGCTTCAATCCAATGGATACGCCCAGTCAAATAAGGACAGCCATCCAGGAAGCGCTCAACGACAAAGGGACTGCTGACTGATAAGCACGAAACGGCTGTCCGCATAGGACAGCGCGCTATCGATCTTTCGCTTCGTCGAGTTCTCGCTCGCCTTCTTTTTGCAATCGCTCACCCTCGCGAGCCAGCTCCTCATCTTGCAGACCGTCTGCTACTTGCTGCTTGGCTTGACCTTCAAGCCTTTTCATTTCCGCATCGACGCGTTCTTCGACCTGATCCATCGGCGCCAATTCGCCCGTCTCTTCCTGCGATTGAATTTGTTTCTTATCGATCTCCATGCCCACCTCGCTCTAAATAAAATTGTGTGCAATGCAGTCTAGCGAAACAAACCAACCGATGCCAGCGGGCCTAAACTACATTCAAGCACGGCTTCGGCTTTGCCGCCTGATGTGCGGCGGTGGCTATGCTCCGCCGTAGAGAAGCCTTTATATTTTTGGGGCTGTGCCCCTGGTGCGGCCTTTGGCCCAATAAATCCGACGGGCTAAGCCCGGACCAGGGGCATAGCCCGGGAATAATCTGGCTGCTGTCGGCGGGGCATAGCCACCGCCGCACATCAGACGGCAAAGCCGAACATGCAGCCCATGTCATTTGAGGCAAACCTGTTGAGGCTACTAACAAGGATTGTCGTTACCGTTGGTTGACGCTCGACAGTGGCTCATCTAACCCGCTAGACTAACCGCTGATATGCCTTTCCCGATTCTAAAGATCGTTCGCGTGACGCTGACGGTGACACTGAGCCTCTGGGTGGCCGGCGCTGGATGCCTGCTGGGCTGCGAGGGAATGATGACGGCGGCAGCGAGCGAGAATGCCGGTGTGGCGCATCATGCTGCCGGCGATTTGAATCTGGTCGTTTCCGGCGACGCCTGTGCGTCGGCAAAATCGCACGACTGTTGCGCAAAACGAAATCATCGCGCTCAGCCAAAAGCGCAACCCGAAGAAAAGCAAGCTGCGACACTCGTTGAAACTGCCCCGTCATCTTCCGAGATGACTGCCTGTCCGCTGGCGATGACCCGCACCGCGGTGGCCGCAAAGAATGCCGGCGATGAAACAAGTTCAGCGACGACGGTCGCCCCAGCGAACTTATCTTCACTAAATCTTCTTGAGCAAACTGCTCCACTTGTTAATCAGGTGCGCTTGCCAAATCGCGGGCACACCTACCTGCGCTGCTGTTCCTTCCTAATCTAAAAAACCGCTTGCAATAGGACAGACACTCTGGTCTGTCCCGCAATCTGGACAGACTGGCAAGTCTGTCCGACGACGATATCAGTGTGTTCATTGATATCAGGCAATTATTTTCTTCTTTAAGGAGACTCCCAAAATGAAAAACATGAACCGGTATGCACTGGGTCTGGCGTTCGGACTTGGTCTGGTTCTTTCAAGCTTTGCCTTTGCGCAAACTATTACGCAAGCCGATCAAAAGAAAACCACCGAGTCGTGTTGCGCGATGGCGTGCTGCAGTCGCGTTTCGGCTTCGATGAAAGATGCGAAAGAGCATTCTTCGAAACAGGAAAGTTGTTGCAGCGGTGATTCATGCAACATGCAGTTGAAAGACGGGTGCGAAGAACCACGCGGCAGGAGCAGGTTGCTGCTGCGGTGGCGATTCGTGCGACACGAAGATGAAAAACAGCACGAAGAACCACGCGGCTGAAGCAGGTTGCTGCTGCTGCGGAGGCGAATCGTGTGAGATGAACATGAAAGAGCACAAGGAAAAAACGAACTAAGGGGGAAGCTGCGGGCGTTTCGGATGTTGGGGTTTTCCCGAAACGCCCGCACAGGTTTGCGGGGAGAAGAAAGTTATGAACGAGAGAATTTCACCATACAAGTATCTGCTATTAACAATTGCGCTTCTTATTTCTTTTGCCACGAGTCAAATCGCAATTGCCCAGCATGAAGGCCACGACATGTCGAAAATGCCGGGCATGAGCAAACCCAAACCTAAGGCCAAGACTAAGGCGAAAAGAAAGGTAGCGGCGCGAAAGCGGAAACGCGCCGCGGGTAGTAAGGAACCGGCAAAGAAGCATGACATGAGCAAGATGCCGGGGATGAATATGCCGGATATGCAGGT
>DASQPM010000023.1:0-3121 GCA_035643935.1 Pyrinomonadaceae bacterium
CGTTTCACACCGGCGCCGACGATGCAGTAAGAAACGCCTTGCGGTTGGTGAAAGAAGGCGGCGCCGAAGCAGTCAAACTCGAGGGCGGTCACAAACGCGTGCCGCTCGTAAAGCGTTTGGTTGATGAGGAAATTGCGGTGATGGGCCACATCGGTTTGACGCCTCAATCAATCAACAAGCTTGGCGCCTATCGCGTTCAGGGTAAGACTGCCACCGCCGCAAGACAGTTAATTGATGACGCGCACGCGTTGGAAGACGCGGGCGCTTTTGCAATTGTGCTGGAGGTCGTGCCGCGAGAAATTGCCAAAATGATTACCGAAAGTGTCAGCATTCCGACGATCGGGATCGGCGCCGGGGCGCATTGCGACATCCAGGTACTGGTAATCCATGACATGCTTGGTCTGTCGTTTGGTAAACTTGCGCGTTTCGTAAGGCCCTATGCAAATCTGCACGAGGTAATCACTGACGCTGTCTCTCGTTATGCCGACGACGTGCGCAGCGGAGTCTATCCTTCCGCTGATGAGTCGTATGCGCTTCCCGCTGAGGCCGCCGAAGAATTAAGCATTGGGAAAGAACGTAAATCGTAAATCGTAAATGGAAAACCATTCCTTATTTGGGTTCGAACTATTTTATCCTACCAACTCGCGAAGAATCCTTCCGGTACTAACTTCGACAAAGGATTTCGCTAAAAACATCTGAATTTAACTATTTCCGATTCACGATTTACGATTCACCAGTTATGGAGATAATTAATCGCCGCCAGCGCATGAGTTCCGTCGCGCGTAAAATTCGCCGCGACCAGGATCGGACAATCGGGCTGGTGCCGACCATGGGCGCATTGCACGAGGGACATCTCACCCTGGTAAGAGAAGCGCGACGAATGTGTGATGTGGTGGTTGTGTCGGTTTTCGTTAACCCAACTCAGTTTGGTCCAACCGAAGATTTCGCGCATTACCCGCGCGACCTGACCAGGGACACGGCGCTGCTGACCGACTATAACGTTGACTACATTTTCGCGCCAACCGCCGAAGAAATGTACCCGCGGGGGTTTTGCACTTACGTAAACGTCAGCGGACTTTCAAAACTGCTCGAAGGCGAAACGCGGCCCGGGCACTTTCGCGGCGTCGCTACGGTAGTTTCCATTTTGCTAAATACTGTGCGGCCTGACTTCGCTTTCTTTGGACAGAAGGATGCACAGCAGTCCGTCATTATTAAACGCATGGTGAAAGACCTTGCTTTCGATACGGAGATCGTCGTCTTACCAACCGTGCGCGAAGATTCGGGCCTGGCAATCTCGTCACGCAATCTTTACCTGACTGACGAAGAGCGCGAGTCTGCCGCGGTAATTCATCGCGCCCTCGCCAAAGCGAAAGAAAGTTTCAAGAAAGGCGAACGTCACGCTGCCAAGCTGGCGGACATTGTGCGGGCAACGATTGAGACCGAGCCGCATGCGCGTCTCGATTATGTAAGCATTGTTGATGCCGAAACCCTTGAGAAGCTGGATAAGATTGACGAACGCCCCGTCCTGATCGCTACTGCCGCCTACATCGGCAAGACCCGTCTGATCGACAACATAGTGGTGAATAAGGTGAAGAAAGACGCGGCCACCTCGAAGGCATGATCTTTAGCTCACTGCGGTTTTCTCCCTCCTCTGTTAAAATCCCATCGTTGACGTATGTCCGATCAGAATAAGCAAAAAGCGCACATAAAATTTGTCCTAAACGGCGAGGCGGCTGAGGTTGCGTTCGCGCCGCACAAGACACTGCTCGAAGTTTTGCGCGAAGATCTTGGTTTGATGGGGACAAAGCATGGTTGTGAACTAGGCGAGTGTGGCACCTGCACTGTGCTTGTTAACGGCCGTTCGATTCTTTCCTGTTTGATGCTGGGCCTGGACGCGGAGGGTCAGGACGTTAAGAGCATCGAAGGCATGGCTACTGGCGCGCAACTTCATCCTCTTCAGGAAACGTTTGCTGATACCGGTGCGGCGCAATGTGGTTATTGTTCTCCGGGATTTTTGTTGGTTGCTGAAGAGCTCCTGAAGAAGAACCCAAAGCCCGATCGCGATACGATTAAAGAAGCTCTGTCGGGAAATCTTTGCCGCTGCACCGGCTACATAAAAATCTATGAAGCGGTTGAACTTGCCGCCGCGCGCATGCGCGGCGAAGAGATGGAGCTGCCGCGCGAGAGTGTGTATGGCTTGGAATAACTGGCCGCAGATTAACGCGGATGCGCGCGAATCAGCAATTTAAATGTGTCTCTCAAGATGGAGAATCTCTAAGGTCGGGAAGGTGGGCTTGCCCCCGCTGTTCCTCTGGCCAAAGACAAGCGGGGGTAAACCACCCTTCCCAACCTTTGAGACTCCACACTTGAGAGGCTAGATAAAGGTTGAATGGCTAACAACAAAAGTAACGGGAAGCCTCTAAAGGTAGTCGGCAAGCCTTTTCGTAAAGTCGATGCGCGCGCAAAGTGCACCGGCCAAACAAAATTTGCGGACGACATCGTGCTGCCGCGCATGCTCTTCTGCAAAATACTGCGCAGCCACGAGCCCCATGCCCTGATTAAAAACATTGACGTTTCCAAAGCGCTGGCGCTGCCCGGCGTGATCGCAATCATCACCGGCAAAGACCTGCCCATTTCGTACGGAATTCTGCCGGTCAGTCAGGACGAGCACGCGCTCTGCATCGACAAAGTGCGCTTCATCGGCGATCCGGTCGCGGCCGTTGCTGCCATTGATGAAGATACGGCGTTCGACGCGATGAATCTGATCGAGGTCGAATACGAACGGCTCAACACAATCTCATCGATCGAAGAAGCGGTGTTGATTGACGAGCCGCGCATTCAGGACTATGGCGACGGCGGCAATATTCATAAGAAAGTTTCACTGGAATTTGGCGACGTCGAAGCAGGCTTCGCGGAAGCAGACCTGATTCGTGAAGACGTCTTCTTTTACGAGGGCAACACGCACCTACCGATGGAGCAACATGCCGCCGTTGCCTACTTTGATACGGACAATAAACTGACGCTGTGGAGTTCCACGCAGACGCCGCATTACGTTCATCGCGCGCTGACGAAAGTCCTGGAAATTCCGGCCAGTCACATTCGCGTGATTGCAACCCCAAAC
>DASQPM010000024.1:0-2533 GCA_035643935.1 Pyrinomonadaceae bacterium
TTTACTTGTGGGTTGAAGACTGTGCGCGGGTTGGGGATCATCGCGGAAAGAAATGCGGCTTCGCGCGCGTTGAGGTTCGCGGCCGGCTTGTGAAAGTAATACTGCGAAGCGGCCTCGGCGCCATAGATGCCATCCCCCCACTCGATCACGTTTAAGTAAAGTTCCAGAATGCGGCGCTTTGAAAGCTCGCGTTCCATGAAATAAGTGATGATGGCTTCCTGGCCCTTGCGCATCAACGAGCGCTCGCTGGAGAGGTAAAGATTCTTGGCGAGTTGCTGAGAGATTGTCGATGCGCCGCGTTTGAAGTCCGGCATGTTCGGCAGCCACGAATCGTTATCGCCTTCCTGCTTCGCCTCCTTCTCGGCGTCTTTTTGCGCCTTCTCGTACGCCCGCTGAATGGCTTCATAATCAAAGCCGTGATGGGTGGCAAAGTTCGTGTCTTCGCCGGCGAGCACTGCCCGTTGAAGCTGCGGCGAGATTTTTTCCAGAGGCATCCAGATTTGTACCCGCTTGGGCTCAGCGCCTTTGGTGCGAAACTCCAGGTTGCGCGCTTCAATCATCGAAGTTGTCGCCGGGTTCTGTTCGCTCAACGCCGAGGCGCGCGGCAGCGTCGCCGCCTCAAAGCCGAGACCGCCCAGCATGATGCCGCTAAGTGCGTAAAAGGTGAGTCTGATTCCGCGCCACATAGAAAGATGCAGGGCAAGCAGTCAGCTTGCGCACGCAAACCAACCGTTTGCGTTTCAAAGATGTTAGAGGGAAATCAGCGAAAAAGGAAAGCGGAAAAGAGGAAGGGTGTTGGGATAGGGCCTGGGGTGAGCGGTGGTGGAAAAGCCACCATCGCGCGCAAAGAGTGACGGAATAAGGCGCCGTTTTCAGGACAACGCTGCTCGGTTTTCGATGGGAAATGTCTTGGTTTAGTCGTTTTCCTAACCTGACACGTTTGGTTCCATGGAAGTTTCGGTTTGGAGGTAAGTAGACCAGTGCGATTCGCCCCAACGACTATAATGGCCGGTTTGGTAATGACCTTTGCCGGCACGGTTTTGGCCCAGTCTCCTTCACCACAGCAGCGCCAGGCGCCGGTCTTGCGCTCTTCACGTATTTTTTCCAACGAGCAAACCCAAAATCCAAACGAGAAACAGTCGCCCGAGGTTGATGAAGGAAGCGTGCTGCGTGTCAGCACCAGTCTGATTACTGTTCCGGCGGTCGTGATGGATCGCAACGGGCGCTACATCGGCAACCTGCGCAAAGAAGATTTCAAGATCTATGAGGATGGGGTCGAACAGAACCTCGCATACTTTGCTTCGGTCGAGAAGCCCTTCACCGTCGCGTTGATGCTGGATGTCAGCGGCTCGACCCAGTCTCAGCTTTCACAAATCCGCGATGCCGCCAACACGTTCGTCAGCCGCCTGCGGTATATCGATCGGATGATGGCGGTCACCTTCGATGGGAAGATTAACCTTCTTACAGAGCCTACGAGTGTTAGCGACATCCGACGCACGAAGCTTCACATTCCCACCGTAACCGATGGCACCGTGCTTTATGACGCGGTTGATTTTGTTTTGAAGCGTATGGCCGGGATTCCGGGACGAAAAGCAATCGTGCTAATGACCGACGGCGTCGATCAAAGCAGCATCAAGACTTTTAAGAGCACCGTCAGCGACATTGCCGAACAGGACGTGCTGATCTACACCGTGCAGTACAATACGCTCCCGCAACTGCCTGAGCGGCTGAGCCAAATTAAGAGCGAAAAGGCGAGACGCAAGGTCCAGGAACGACTGATGAAAGGGTATGCGTTAAGCGAGCCTTATCTGCGTACGCTGGCTGAAAAGACCGGTGGTCGCTTTTATCGCGCGGACGATCTGCGCGATGTCGGTCCGGCCTTCGCCGCGATTACGTCTGAATTGGGAGTGCAATACAGCCTGGGCTACTATCCGAAAGCGAATTCGAGCACCGCCACCCAGCGCGCGATCAAAGTTCGCGTGCGTTATCCTAATCTGGTTGTGCGGGCTCGCGACAGCTACACGACCGCGCCGACAGTCGCGCGACGGGACAACGGGAACTAATTGCCACAGAGACACAGAGAAGCAAAAAGGGAGTTAATGTAAGTCCTTCCCTTGCTTCTATGTGACTCGGTGTCTTTGTGGCCTGCCTCAATACTGAATCAAACTCCCTTCGCGTTTGGCACGCCGCACCGCCCGTTTGAATACCCACAGAGAGAAGGGAAGCAACACCGCCAGAAAAATCATAAGCGTAAAGAAGGGCTCACGCACTTGGGCAAATTCCTCGCCTTCAATCAGCACTCGCCTGATGCCTTCGAGGCCGTAGGTGGGCGGCAGAATGCGCGAAATGCCCGCGACCCCCGGGCCCGCGTATTGGTTGATAAGCTGCGTCGGGAAAAAAACGCCGGAGAAGAGTGCTGAGCCGGCCCCGAGAAAAACTCCAAACGGATCGCCTCGCTTGAAAACCATCGCGAAGCTGGCCGACAGAATTCCCAGGCATGAGAGTACAACGGTAGTCAGTAACAGAAACCCGA
>DASQPM010000025.1:0-2808 GCA_035643935.1 Pyrinomonadaceae bacterium
CGCCGTTCATAAATGATCCCGACCAAAAGAAACAGAGCTGCTGAATAGATGCCATGGTTGATCATGTGCAGCACGGCGCCGTTCAGGCCGTTTGGGTTGAGCGCAAACAGCCCCAACATCACGATGCCCATCGAAGAGACAGACGAATACGCCACCAGTTTCTTGACGTCGCCATCCTTCTTCACCACGAAATACATTGCGGCCAGCGCACCATAAATTATTCCCACGATAGCCAGGAGAATCATTATGCTGCGCACGCCAAACTGATGATTCGTGCCCGCAAAGAAGTAACTTTCGTCGGCAGAAGCCGCGGGAAACATGGGAATATTGAAACGATAAAAGCCGTATGTGCCTAACTTCAGCAAGATGCCGGCAAGGATTACTGAACCGGCGGTGGGCGCTTCGACGTGCGCGTCGGGAAGCCAGGTGTGAAACGGAAACATCGGTACCTTGATGGCAAAGCCCAGCGCAAAAGCAAAAAACAAAAGCACCTGCATCGCCCCCATCGGCATCACCGAGCCAAGCGCCTGCAAATAAAGAATATTGAAAGTCCCGGTCCCGTTTTGTGCGGCCGCCTGCAAAGTGCTGGAGACCATCGCTGATGCTTGCTGGTTCCCCGCCAATAGATCGATTGTGGCTTGGGTGATCTTTCCGGTTAACGCTGTGTCCTGAGTAAGAAAATAAATCTTCAACACGCCGAGCAACATCACCACTGATCCAACCAGCGTGTATAAAAAGAATTTTATTGCCGCATACAACCGGTTCTCGCCGCCCCAGATTCCGATCAAGAAGTACATCGGCACCAGCGAGACTTCGAAGAACAGATAGAAGAGAAACAGGTCCATCGAGGTGAAGACACCGACCACCGCTGTCTGTAACAAAAGCAGTAAGACGTAATATTCTTTTTCGCGTTTTTCGATGTACTTCCAGGATGACAAGGCGGCTATGACTCCCAGCAGCGTCGTCAACACAATCAACAATACGGCCACGCCGTCCGCGCCCATTTGATAGCGCGCACCAATGACCGGAACCCACTGATGGTCTTCAAGAAACTGCATGCCGCCCAGCGCGGAATCGTATTTCAACAGCGCCAGCGAGGCGACGAAGGCCACGCCAAACCAGGCGGTGGCAAACTTTTTGATTTGGTCTGACTGGTCCTTCTTGAAAAGAATCAAAATCATGAGTGAGCCCAGCGTGGGCAGCCAGGTAACGATTGAAAGTATGGGCAGACTTTTCATAAGTTATGGTTCGTAGTCAGTTGTCCGTTGTCAGTGGTTCGCTAATTCCTTGAGCATTACAAACTCGACGGTTGACCAGCGGCCCGCTTGCAACTGACTACTGACAACTGACGAACTTCAAAGTCCCAACGCAAAAATGCTCTTGACGGCTCGGGCGATGTCGGCGCCGAAGAACAACGCCACCGCGGCAACCAGACCGAGCACCATTACCAGCGCGTAATTTTGTGCAAAGCCTGTCTGTGCGGCACGGAATAAAGGCGACATCAGACGCGCAACAAACGCTGCGATTGCATTCACTACACCATCTACAAAATACTGATCGGTGCCGCCGGTGATGCGGCTTGAAAGTCTTGTCAACCACGCGGAACCATTCACACCGCCGTCGATCACTTTTGAGTCGAATGCGAATACACCGCGCGCGGCGTCCATCACTCGTCGCGTGACCGCCCAGCCGAAAAATTCATCAACCCAATATTTGTTGTAGCTGGCCTGATAGAGCGGCTTCAGTCGCGCTGCCCAAATGTCAGGCAAGCGCGTGTCCTTCACATAGAAAAGAAAACCAAGACCAATGCCGATGCCGGCGACTAACAAAGAGATGAGAATGAACAGCCACTCGGTCGCAGTCTCGCTGCCGAGCTTTGCCTCAGCCACATGCGCCAGGTTGAAGCCTTCGCTGCCATAAGGCGCAGGCGACTCAACCGGCAACACTTCGGTGGTCAATACTGCTCGTCTCTCGACGACTTCCAGCGGCTTGCCGTAACTGTCAACCATTTCTTCCCTGCCAAAATAATGCGTTGCGGGGTTCCAGATGATCGGATCCATGAAGTTGACAATATTCATGCGCCCGCCAATGTGTTTGCCGCCAGTAAATGCCGTGCTAATTCCCACGAAGCCGCCAACCGTTGCCAACACAGCGAGCACCGCCAGCGGCACCCACATCAATGCGGGCGATTCGTGTGGGATATGCGTGTGATGTTCTGGAGTGTCGTGATCGTGATTGTGCACTTCGTGCTCAACCGTATGGTCATGGCCGTTGAGAAATTTTTCTTTACCCCAGAACGTCATTGCCACTAAGCGCGTCATGTAAAACGCCGTACAGGTGGCGGCAATCGTGCCGACAATCCAAACGATCCAACCAACAGGTATGTATCGCGTCGAGGCCGCATTCCAAAGAATTTCATCTTTGGACCAGAAACCGCTGAAGGGAATGATGCCGCAGATTGCCAGCCAGCCCGCGAGAAAAGTCAGATACGTATACGGCATGTACTTTCGCAGGTTTCCCATGCGACGCATGTCCTGCTCGTGATGCATGCCGTGAATGACGCTGCCGGCGCCGAGGAACATCAGCGCTTTGAAAAATGCGTGCGTCATAACGTGAAAGATGCCGATCACAAACGCGCCTACGCCGCAGGCCATGAACATGAAGCCCAACTGCGAAACGGTCGAGTAAGCAAGAACTCTCTTGATGTCGTTTTGGGTAATGCCAATCGTCGCCGCAAACAACGCCGTGGCCGCGCCGACTAAAGCGACAATCATCATCATTGTCTGCGAATGCTGGAAAATAACGTTG
>DASQPM010000026.1:0-4686 GCA_035643935.1 Pyrinomonadaceae bacterium
ATTAAGTTGGGCGCAACTGATTGAGCCCGCGAGAGAGTTGGCAACAAACGGCTTTCCAGTTTCGCATTCGCTGGCTACCAGTCTGGCAAAGAAGAAGGACCAGTTTGGCCTTTACGAAGACAGCCGGAAAATATTTCTAAATAATGGAAAGCTCTATCAGGAAGGGGACATCCTCCGTCAACAGGATCTCGCGGCGACGCTGGCTCGGCTTCAGCGAAATGGCGCGCGCGAGTTTTATGAAGGTACAACCGCGCGGCTGATCGCTGCCGACATGAAACGTCACAACGGTTTGATTACCCTGGCAGACTTGAAAGGCTACATGGCAAAAGAGCGCCAGCCGGTGCGTGGCAGCTATCGCGGATACGAAGTGATCACTATGCCGCCCCCATCATCGGGCGGAGTGATACTGATCGAGATGCTGAACGTTCTCGAAGGCTATGATCTTAAACAAATGGGCGCCGCTTCCGCCGATCACTATCACTTCATGGCCGAGACGATGCGCCGCGCATATGCAGACCGTGCCGAATATCTGGGCGATGCCGACTTCGCCAGCGTGCCCGCGAGTGGCTTGATCGATAAAGACTATGCGAAGAAGCTGCGCGCGACGATCAACCCGGACCACGCTTCAACCAGCGCTGAAATTCGTTTTGGGCAACCGTCAGGAGCCGAGTCGGGATCGACCACGCATTTCACGATTGTTGATTGCCAGGGGAACGCGGTGGCGAACAGTTACACTTTGAACGACAGCTTCGGCGCCAAAGTGGTTGCCAAAGGCACCGGTTTTCTGCTGAACAATGAGATGGATGACTTTACTGCCAAGCCGGGAACAGCAAACTTGTATGGCTTGATCCAGGGAGAACGAAATGCGATAGAGCCACGCAAGAGGCCTCTCTCGGCAATGACACCGACCTTTGTGCTGCGCCGCGACGGCTCGTTATGGTTCGCGATTGGCTCTCCCGGCGGCGCGACGATTATCAATACTGTGCTTCAGATCGTCACCAACATCATTGACTATGACATGAACCTGCAACAGGCGATCGACGCGCCACGCATACACAATCAATGGTTGCCGGATGAAGTAGCTTATGAACCTTATGCGCTTTCGGAAGACACGCTGCGCATTCTCAGGTCGCGCGGTCACACACTTCGCATACGGCCGAATGCAGGATGGACCAACGGCGATGGCTACATGGGCGATGCCGCCGGAGTGATGATTGAAGAGAACACGGGAATCCGGTTAGGCGCTACCGATCCCCGCCGGAGCGATGGGCTAGCGCTTGGATATTGAATTTACGCAGTCACATCCCTTTTGAAGAAAAAGCCTAGTGAGAGTTACTTTCTTTACAGCAGTCATTAACGTTCAGTTCGCTTCCATCTCCGGGCGCGGGGATGAAATCTCGGACGGGCTCTATATAACGACTGACAAGGATACTATTTTAGGGTTGTTGGTCGGAGATGTTAGAAACGCCATTGGTAGACTGGAGACTGATTTCCTTCTCAACGCTCCGGCCGTGATCTATTCCCGCAATGATGTAGCTGACGATTTCAATTGGTTAGAGTATCTGGGTTGTTGCCTTCGCAAGGTCAAAATGTTTTTCCACGTGATGTGGTTAGCTAAAGACAATGCGGCGGATAGCGAACTGGGATTCTTAACCTATGTTCCGGGATTTGTTCAACGAACACATAGCAACGCAGTCTCGGTAACCTATCGAATGGCTGACGGATCGCTTTCGGTGATTGCGTTTTCGCGGAAGGAACTAAAAGAAATACGCGCGTACTACAGAGCGTTCATTGGCGAGATTGAAGGTCCTACCCCTTACGGCATCCTTCGTTCGGAGTTGGGACGAACAATGCGGGCGTTTTATTGGATCCAAGCGGGTCGAGCGGCAGGTGGCCTCGGTGAGCGCATAGCGTCATTCTGCACTGCCATGGAAAGTCTTTTCGCCACCAGTTCGTCCGAACTTGCCCATCAACTTGCTGAAAGAATGGCAGTGTTCCTTTCGGATCAACCCGAGGAGAGATTGCAAGTCTATAGACAAGTCAAAACGGCATATCGCCTTAGGTCAAAGGTCGTCCACGGCGACCTATTGAGACAATCGATGGAGGATGAACTGATAGAGTCTTCTATGGGATGTGACGATCTACTTCGCCAGGCAATTCAAAAGGCGGCAGCTAATAAGGAAGCGCGAAAGGCACTTGATGGCAGCAATGAAAGTCTCGACAGATACTTTATGGAGTTGCTACTCACCCAACGGCCATAAAAATGACGCTAGATATATGCAAATCATGGCAGCATCAAGTGAGATTTTGAGTCATCCAAGTCAAACGTGTGTATCGCAGCAGAATAACTCCTCAACAAAGCTTCAATCCTCTTTGTAGTACAGTTACCTACGCGCAACCAGATAAATTTCGGTGGAGCTCCATCCAGGAGGCTTCGCTGCTGAAAGTCGGAATCCTTCGACACGATCGCGTATCCGCGAAGTTTTGCGTACTGCCAAATGTCGAGGTCGTTGGCATCCCTCAGACCTACGTCCCTTACGTGAAGGCTTTCAGGGTAAATGTCAGCTAGCAATTGCGGCAGCCGCGGTGAGACGTTCTGATCAAATAGCAGTTTCATGTTCTGGAATCGTTGCGAGTTTTCGCTCTCGATCAGCGGCAAATGCCAAGCAGGCCTTGATATCGTCTGCGGTGAGATCGGGGAAGTCCGCGAGGATCTCTGCTTCAGTCATTCCGCCAGCCAAATATTCCAGAACGTCGGTAACGGTCATTCGCGTACCACGAATAGTAGGTTTGCCGCTGCGCTTGCCCGGCTCAATGGTGATGATCTTGCTATAATCCATACCTGGAATGATAACAAAAGCAATTCAGCTTGCAAGATAATCTGAGCACACCAACACTAGCGGGAACACTCGGGCGCGAGGAAGACAAACTACTGGCCTGCATTCATTGCGGCCTGTGTCTGGAAGCGTGTCCCACCTACGTCATTACTGGCGATGAAAACGACGGACCACGCGGTCGACTGTATCTGATGCGCGCTGTCGGCGAAGGGCGACTGCCAAAAGAATCACAATCCTTTGAACAGCACATCGATCGTTGTCTCGGCTGCCGCGCCTGCGAACAGGTTTGCCCGGCGGGAGTTGAGTATGGCCAGCTACTTGAAGCGGCGCGTGCCGAGTTGTTTAGTTCGAGACAGCAGCCTGGTTTCACTTACAAGGTGTTGCGCTTTGCGCTCAAACACATTTGGCTGTACCCGGCGCGTTTGAGATTTGTGTTTGCCATTGCGCGTTTGCTGCGCGAGAGCGGCTTTGCCGGCGTGCTACTGAACACGGGGTTGGCGCGAATCTTGTCGCACCGTTTTGAATTCGCGTTGGCGTTGCTGCAAAGCTCGCGCTCAGAAAGTGGGCGGCGATTTAGTTCCGAGGGAAAGCAATCACACGAGCCACCGCGTGTTTCCAGGCCATCGAATCACCCGGCGCCAGAGACTAAAGTCTGTGCCACTTCGAACGCGGTGACGACCCCGGCGATGCTTTTCACTGGCTGTGTCGGCGAGGGGTTGTTCTCGCGCGTGAACAAAGCTACGGCCCGTGTGCTCAAAGTGAACGGCATCGAGCCCAGTGTTCCGGAAAAGCAAGTCTGTTGCGGCGCGCTGCACGCGCATGCTGGAGATCTCGCAGGCGCTCGTGCCCTCGCGCAGCAAAACATCAAAGCCTTTTCCGATATTGAAAATGTGCCGGTAGTGACAAACGCCGGTGGCTGCGGCGCAATGCTCGCATCTTATGGTCACTTGCTCAGCAGCGATGAAACATTCGCGGCTGACGCGCGTAAATTCAGCGAAAGAATTCGCGACATCAGTCAGCAACTAAAGTTGGTTGGGAGCAAAGCGGGATCGAGCGTCACAACCGAACCCATAACTTACGACGCTTCGTGTCATTTACTTTATGGCCAACACGCCGGTGAAGCGCCGCTCGAAATGCTCGCTGCTATTTCAAAGTTAAATCTTGCGCGCCTTGAAGGTTCGGAGAGATGTTGCGGGGGCGCCGGCATTTACAATCTTCTCGAACCAGAATTGTCGCGGGAAGTGTTGGCAGAAAAACTCGCAAACATTCAGGCCTCAGGCGCGCAAGTTCTGGCCACGGGAAATCCTGGCTGCCAGATGCAGATCGGCGCAGGCGCACTCTTGGCGGGGATGAATTTGCGAATCTGCCATCCTGTCGAACTACTCGACGAATCGTATGCCCGCGCCGGGATGTACGGCAAAGACTGATCGAGCCCGCACGGTCGGTCGTATCAGAGCCTTGCACAAAAAATCCCTAAAGCGTATTGGAACGCAGCGGGCAGGAGCGATTGCGGCTTGCCGCCGCACAGTGCGGAATGCCTATGGCTTTCCGCTGAGTTCCCCTTAATGACTTTTTCCTGAGGCCGTAGCCTCAGGAAAAGAAGTGAGAGATGGCTTCCGGAAAGGCCGAGCCTTTCCGCACTGTGCGGCGGCAAGCCGCAATCGGCGTCGCTCAGGTTCTGGACAATTAAACACTTTTTGTGCAAAGCATCGCAGTAGTCGATTCACGAAAACAAGCACAGGAAAAAATCCCCTCAATGACCGAAAGCACTGCCACGGTAGTTCTGCGCAACGTTACCAAGCGGTTCGGCGAATTCTCGGCCGTAAGTGATCTTAGTCTCGACGTTCGC
>DASQPM010000027.1:0-2238 GCA_035643935.1 Pyrinomonadaceae bacterium
TGCGTGTGGCCCTGATTGGTCTGCTGGGCGCGGTGGTAATTACGATTGGCGTCGCCGTCTGTCTATTAGTAACGCCGGAAGTGATCGGCGCGGTGATTTCAATCTTAGCGTTGCTGCTGGTACTGCTGGCCACCCTCTTTGGACGAGTTGTCATTTTCGCGGCCACCGGCCGTTGGTTGCAGCGCCGCTTTTTACCGCGCTTGCGGTCTGAGTCAATTACGTTGCTGCTGGGTGTGATTTTCTGGGTGGTGCTGGCTTCCCTGCCCTACGTTTGGCCAATCGTGATAGGCGGCTTGCTCGTGGTCAGTCTGGGTCTGGCTTTGACTGCTCGTTATCGTATCAATTGGAAAAAGTCGGCGCCGGGGGGCGCCTGATCGCTTTGTCCAAATTGGCGCCGGCGATCAAGTACTAGACACTTGTGCATCCACTGGAAGAACCGACAGATGACGCGTTGGTTGCCGCGGCTGGCGCGGGTAATGAAGCGGCCTTTGAACAATTGTTCGAGCGCCATCGCCGTCAGGCAGCGCGCATCGCCGGGCGCTTCTTTCATCAACGCGAACAGATTGAAGAAATAATTCAGGACAGCTTCACCAAGGTTTATCTTGCGCTGGGCAGTTATCACGGCACGCATGCCGCCTCCTTCAAGGCATGGCTCACCCAAATCGTAATCAACTCGTGTTATGACCAGTTGCGACGCGTCCGGCGCCGGCCGGAACAATCGCTGGGCGAGCTGGAAGAGAGTGAAGGCCATGAACTGGCGGCCCAAGTCCGCTCTGCGGGGAGCGATGTTGAAAGTGCGGTGGTGTCGCGCGATCTGGCCGTCAAGCTGTTGGCGCGCGTAAGTCCCGAGGATCGTCTGGTGCTAACGCTGCTCGACGTCGAAGGCTTTTCGGTTGCTGAAATAGCCGAAATGATGAACTGGTCAATTTCCAAGGTTAAGGTGCGGGCCCATCGCGCCCGGGCACATTTGCGCCGTGTCTTGCGCCGGTTTCTTTAGGTTCCGCGTCCTTTACCAGGCTTTTGCCAGGCGGCAAATCACCGGAATTGTTGTAACCTTTGACAGGCCTTAGTCGTCTTTCAGTCGTGAGGACGCCACCGCTGAGGCGCACGAGAGAACGAACAATGTTCAAAACCAAGAAGCAGAATAAGAATGAACTGGACCACGCCGGGAGGATTGTACTCTTCGCCGCCTCACGCAACGATGAGGAGGCTGAAGCCGCCGCAGCGTCACCGTTTCTGTTAGCCAGAGTGCGCGCGGCTATCTCGGAAGCTGAGCAGCAAGACGAAGCCGCAGGCTGGTTGTCGCTGCTTTTCGTCGCCCGGCGCGCGGTGCCGGCGATGGCTTTGATTGCGATATTAACCGCGATCCTGACGGTGTGGTCGATAAGACCCATTGCTCCCGCGCCGGGATATGGATTGGAAGACGAGGCACTCTCTGACACGCACGATCCGGGAGTCGAACAGTCAATATTAACCAGAAACGCTTTGTCGCGCGACGAAGTATTCGGCATCGTTCTAGATCGTAATGAGCGGGAGAAGCGGTAATGACTTTAGCAGGACGGACAAGATTGAAAATCTGGATGGTGCTCCTCGCAGTATTTGTACTTGGTTGCGTGACCGGTGTGGCGCTCACCGGTTTGTATCGATCGCGCGCCAACAGCGGGACGGAATCGCACGAGCGCGCCATGCACGAGCGATTTGAACGAATGCGCACCGAGTTGAACCTGACCGATCAACAGACCACGGCCGTGCGCGCCATTTTGGATGAGACGCGCAACGAGTATCGTGCTCTGAGGAAGGAGTTAAGACCTCGCTTTGAAGAGCCACGAACGAAAGCGCGCTCCCGCATCCGCGCATTGCTCACCCCCGAACAGCAGCAAAAGTTTGATGCGATGATTGTCCAGCAAGACGCAGAACGCGACGAAGAACAGAAGACAAAGCATTGATTGCGGCTTTCTCGCTGGAATACAAACCACGAATCGCGCGGCTTCTTCTTGAGAGGATGGCCATCTTTTTGCAACTAACACGTTTGATGGGGCGTAGATAATGGGCACTTTCCGGATCAGCGAGACAAAAATCGTGCGATATCTATTGATAATGATGTTGGCCCTGGTTGCCTTGCTCGGCGTTGCCTTCAATGTGGCCGGGCAAACTCCGGGCGCATCTTCGACGCCGCCGGCAGTGAGCGGTGTGATCGGCGAAGTCAAAGCCATTGACGCGGGAGCCAAACAAATGATT
>DASQPM010000028.1:0-3512 GCA_035643935.1 Pyrinomonadaceae bacterium
TTCTTCGCTGCGCTTCGGATGCTTGGGTAGGCGTCTGTCCCGCGAGTTGACGACAACGCCGTCTACCTTCCCACCATTCGATGTAGTAGAAGCCCTCGCGCTTGTCCCACACGTAGCGGTTCTTAACGCGCTGTAGAGAAATAAACTGCCAAACGCCTTTCGCGGTTCGAATCTTCTTGGTGATGCGAACTTGTTTTTTGAAAGAGCGCGAAGCGGGAAGCTGAGATGCGGGAGAAGTTTCTGGTTGGCTCGAAAAACGCGGATGCACGGGAACCTCCTTGGTGTCTATTTTGTGGTTTTTATAGACACCAAGAGGATATTACAAAAGCTAAGTAGTTGCAAACAAAAACTTAAGGAAGGTATTGGTGCCGAAGGGGGGACTCGAACCCCCACGAGTTACCTCACACGCCCCTCAAACGTGCGCGTCTGCCAGTTCCGCCACTTCGGCCTTTAGTCGTGAATCGTGAATCGGGAATCGTTAATCGAAACCGCCACAGACTGAAGTCTGTGCCACTTAAATAGTAAGTCGTAAATCGTAAATAGTTAATGCGTCTTTTCAGATCCGCGTTTTTATCCGCGTTAATCCACGGCAAATAATCCCGTGCTCATTACTTCGAAGCGCTGGGGGATGCGTTTGCCGCCGGAGCACCGGGAGCTGGAGCAACAGGGGCAACCGGTGCTGCCGTCACTGGACTGGTTACTGGTGACGGTTGCGGCGTTGGTGTTGGCGTTGCTTCTGGCGCGGACGATTGCAAAACGGAATGCGTGCCAGTCACAGCCGGCAAAGAAAGCATCAGCGCAATCAACATGAAAGCTGCCGCCGCGCCAATTGTAATCTTCGACAGAATGCTTGCCGTGCCCCGCGGACCGAATGCGGTGCTTGAAACTGAGCTGGAGAACAGATCACCGGCGCCGGATTTTCCCGGCTGCAACAGGATGACAACAACCAACACGATGCATGCCAAAATAAATAGTGTGTATAAAAGGTAACTTAACAATTGATTCTCCGGGTAAATGCTGAATAATAAATGCTGAATGGTAAGCGAAGGTCCGTTGTCAGTTGTTCGTGGTCAGTTGTTCCGTTATTCGTGCTTGTTAGTTAAACCCTGGTTGTTATTGCTCCGGTCGAACCCTAAAATCGAAAATCATGACCACCTGGAACAACTGACAACTGACTACAAACAACTGACGTTCTATTTACTATTTACCATTCACTATTCACCGTTTTTGTAATTAACAATCTGCGCAAAGCTGTCGGCCTTTAAACTCGCGCCGCCCACTAGTGCGCCATCTATATCCGCCTGCGACATTAAGCCGGCAATGTTGTCAGGCTTGACCGAACCACCATAGAGAATACGCATCTCGTCCGCCGCCTTTTTTGAGTACCCATCCGCGAAAACGCGCCGGATAAACGCGTGCATTTCCTGCGCTTGCTCCGGCGTCGCTGTACGTCCCGTACCGATGGCCCAAACAGGCTCGTAGGCCACGATGATACGGTCGAGGTCTGACGGTGTCAACCCGTTCAGTCCGCCTGTTAATTGACCGCTGACGACGCGTTCGGCAGTTCCCTGCTCTCGCTGTTCCAAACTTTCACCGACACACAAAATCGCCATTAATCCGGTAGTAACCACTGCCTGGCATTTCTTGTTGATCATCGAGTCGGTTTCAAAATAAAACTGCCGCCTTTCGGAATGGCCCACGATAACGTGGGACACGCCCACGTCGCGCAGCATCGCCGCGGTTACTTCGCCAGTGTGCGGGCCCTCTTCTATTTCCGTCGAACAGTTTTGCGCAGCGACGCGGATATTCGAACCCTCGAGCCGGTCGGATACGGTCTTGAGCGCCGTGAAGACCGGCGCGATGATTACTTCGCAGTGATTGGCGTTCGAGACCAGCGGCTTCAACGCCAGCGCGGTGTCAACCGCCTCGCTGAGCGTCTTATACATTTTCCAGTTGCCGGCAATTACAGGTTTTCTCATGATTGGTCCGTTGTCAGTTGTCCGTTGTCTGTCGTCAGGTGTTTGTGATTGGGTCCAATCACGTTCATCCGCGAACGAACCTCAACTGACCACTCACAACTGACTACTGACACGGCAAGTTATTTATCAGTCAACGCTGCCACACCTGGCAATTCTTCGCCAGCCAAAAACTCGAGCGTCGCGCCGCCGCCAGTTGAAATATGCGTAATGCGTTCGGCGACGCCGGCCTGCGCCACAGCCGCAACCGAGTCACCGCCGCCAACGATGACCGTGGCGCCGCCATCGGCGGCTTCCGCGACCGCGCGCGCGATGCCAATTGTTCCTTCGTTGAAAGGTGGCTCTTCAAAAACTCCCATCGGTCCATTCCAGATGATGGTGCGCGCGTCGCTCAAAGCGTTCGCGAAATGCGAGACGGTCTCCACGCCAATATCCATGCCTGCATGTCCGGCGTTTGTGAATTCAATGGGAATGGTCTTGGCAACAATCTTGTCGCCCTTGATTGGCTCGTAGCTGTCAACTACCTGATGGTCGGTTGGTAGCAATAACTCAACGCCTTCAGCTTCCGCTCTCTTCATGATCTCCAATGCCATAGGCATCATTTCGTTTTCAACCAACGATTTGCCAACCGTAAAGCCCTGCGCCTTGAAGAACGTGTAAGCCATCGCGCCGCCAATAAGAATCTTGTCCACTTTGCGATCGATGAGGGCGTTGATTACCGGGATCTTGTCGGAAACTTTTGCGCCGCCGAGAATGGCAACGAATGGATGATCGGGGTTTGTGATTACTCGACCGAGATAGTCCAGCTCCTTCTGCATCAACAGTCCGGCTGCGGCCTTCGCCACATGCTTGGTGATTCCGACGGTCGATGCGTGGGCGCGATGAGCTGCGCCAAAAGCATCGTTAACATAGAGGCCATCACAAAGACTGGCTAGCTGCTGCGAAAAGGCTTCGTCGTTCTTCTCCTCTTCTTTGTGGAAGCGAAGATTCTCGAGCAGGAGTACGTCGCCGTTCTCTAAAAGGGAAACTTGTTGTTGTACCTCCTCACCTATACAGTCCTCTACGAAACGAACACTGCCTCCGCTTAAGATCGAAGCTGCCTGACCTGGACTCAATATGTCTGCAGCTCGACTTGGTAATAATTCCAATAGCGAGTCATAGACCGGGCGGAGACTAAATTTCTCAACGCGCTTGCCTTTAGGACGACCAAGATGCGATGCGAGAATCACGCGCGCACCATGCTCCGTTGCATAGTTGATTGTCGGCAAGGCAGCGCGAATGCGCGTGTCATCATCAACCTTGCAGTCCTTGATAGGGACGTTGAAGTCCACGCGAATAAAGACGCGCTTGCTTTTTAGATCGAGATCCTTGATTGAAAGCTTTTCCATTGGTGACGAACAAGCAGTTCAGAGCACAAGCTTTAGCTTGCTTCTGTCTGCGCCAGAGCAACCTAAAGGTTGGACTCTGAACTACAAGCCTTTGCCGGCGATGTATTTGATCAGATCTCGCACGCGGCAGGAATAGCCCCACTCGTTG
>DASQPM010000029.1:0-4153 GCA_035643935.1 Pyrinomonadaceae bacterium
GATAACTGGGTCGCCGGCAGAGTTAATTCACTTGTCACCACGGCGCGCGCCGCGTATGAATCCGACGATGCGTTGCCCGCTTATTACCGCGTGCTCGACGGAATTAACCGCACCTTGCAACGTTGCAAACTTTCCGCAGACGCCGGTTTTGTCGAGCGGCATCGCGAGTTTGTTGAGTATGTGGCAACGATCTCTCTTGATCGGAAGCCGGATCACGAGTTGGGCTTCAATGTGCCTGATAAACAATATTTCGACGAGACGCGTTCGTTTGTCGAGATTCCCGACTACTTGTTGCAGCCGTCCTTTCTCAAACTGGTGAGCCGTTGGGAAACTCTGGATAAAGCGAAAGCGTTTCTGCGCCAGCTCAACTCCACACGCTCCGCTTCCGAGCAGTTGGTTTTCTTCAGTTACATCTCGCGCCATCTGGGCACGCCCGACAACGACAACAGTTATCGTCGGCTGTTGATTGTTGTGCCGGGAAACGCCGCGCTCGGCATTCCCGACAAGTGGGTGCAGTTTGGCATTAGCGATCCGGGCCAGCGAGTATTCACTCGCAATCTGTCAGTCGTGTCCGCGATGACAAACGCAAATGGAACATTCGACGCTTACTTCAAAGATTATTTCCGCACCTATGCTCGCAATGGCTCGATTACTATTAAGGGACGTTGGGAACTTGGTGAAGGCGATGACAACTGCGCGCAATGTCATAAGAGCGGCGTGCTTCCGATCTTTCCCGCAGCCGGCAGCGTCAGTCCTACCGAGCGCGAGGCTGTCGAGATTGTGAATACACGCTTCCGCAGTTATGGCTCGCCGCGTTTTGGAAATTATTTGGACCAGACGAAACTAGGTCCGGGGTTAAGCATGGCTGCGGGGGAGGAACGCAATCATCGGTTCGGAAAAGATTTTGCTGCGACGAACGTTTCGCAAGCAATGACCTGCCAGTCATGTCACAACCCGCAGAGGCTTGGCTGGCTCAACTGGCCCATGGATCCGCTGATCCTAAGCTCTTATGTTGAGGGTGGACAGATGCCTTTTGGCATCACGCTGAAAGATGTCGAACGCCGCCGGCTTTATGAAAATTTGATCGAGGAATATTTCGCGACTGACAACGCGAACCCGGGCATTCTCAAATCCTGGTTGTTGGGCCAGCGTCGTTAGATTTTGTTGACTAACGGTTATCAGGTCGTCCCCGCCGTTCGCGGCTGCGCATTTCATCCCGCTCCCGCTGAAACTGCTCCCAGTGTTCAGGCGTGAGCACCTTTTGTAAACGCTCATCTGCTTGTTGGCGGACAGCGGCATTGGATCCCATCGATGCGCTGCGGTAGGACTCTGAACTACCAGGCGCTGGTCTAACGGCGGGCGCGTTTCTTGCTTGAGGCGACAGGTGTCTTCTTTTCCAGTTGCCGTTTGATCTTTGCCGGGAGCTTTTCATGCACCAGCTCGTAAGCAGTCCGCAGCAACTGTTTCAATTCGCGCTCCGGCAAAGCATCGAACCGCTCCAATGCGACCCAGTGATAACGGGCGACATAGGGTGCAGGCAAGATGCCTTCCTGTTCAGTTAGCTCCGCAAATTTTTCTGGCGTGCATTTGAATGACATGCAATGGTCTGAGGCGGGCTCGAGCGAGACCACGGCAAACATCTTTTCGCCGATGCGAAACAATAGATCGTTGCCCCACTGCACTTTTTCATCCGTATGCGGCAGTGATAGACAAAAGCTGCGAACGGATTCGATGTCCATCTTGGTTAGTAAATCGTGAATCGTAAAATAGATGAATACAGAAAACAGGAGACAGGAGTCAGGAGTCATGACTTCGGCTTCGACAAAGTCACGATTTCTGAATAGGCAATTTAGGGGACTCCTCCTGTCTCCTGTCTCCTGTCTCCTGTTTTCTGTTTTCTGTTCTTATCTATTCACGATTCACGATTTACGAATTACTACTTCTTCATCAGTTCCAACACGGCGGACGTCATTGCTTTCACACCGGTGCGCAGGGTGGGCTCCGGCAACGGCGCAAACAATGCAGAATGAAGCGAAGGTAACTGTGTTCCGTTCGCCCGGCTTTGTTTCACTTTTTCAGGATCAACGGCGCCCAGAGAAAAATCAACGGATGGAATCGTTTTCTCCAGACTAAGGTAACCAAAGTCTTCACTCATCATCGCAGGTGGCAGCTTGACTACATTTTCAGGTCCAAGCACGCGCGTGAAAACTCCAGCCAATCGTTCGGTCAGCGCGGGATCATTGTAGGTAGCGGCAGTAAACTGCGTCTCACTGACTTTTACGATTGGGGCACGATCGGCGGGAATGCCTGCGGCTAAGGCAATTCCTTTTGCAATCCGTTCGATGGACGCCAACATCCTTTTTCTCACTTCTTCACGATACGCGCGCACGGTGATCTGAAGATTAACTTCATCAGGGATGATGTTGTGTTTGCTGCCACCGTGAATCGAGCCGACGGTGATTACCGCCGGATCCAGCGGAGAGTTTTCTCTGCTCACGATTGTTTGCAGCGCCAGAACTATTTCCGCGGCCACAACGATTGGGTCCTTTGTCGTTTCCGGAGCAGCGCCATGTCCTCCCAGACCGCGAATTTTTATGTCCACGGAATCGGCGCTGGCCAGTGAATAGCCGGGAGTGTAACCAACCTTGCCCGCTTCCAATTCAGAATGGTCGTGAAGCGCCACCACGAAATCAGGCTTGGGAAACTTTTGATAAAGACCATCGCGCATCATTGCGCGCGCTCCATCTACAGTTTCCTCAGCCGGCTGGCCCAGGATGATCAATGTGCCGTGCCATTGATCCTTCAACTCGGAAAGCATTTTTGCCGTGCCCAGCATGCTGGTGATGTGGACATCGTGTCCGCAGGCATGCATGACACTCACCTCATCGCCGGCGTCGTTTTTTGTTTTGACTGTGCTGGCATAAGGAAGACCAGTTTTCTCGTTGACCGGCAAGGCATCAAGCTCAGTGCGTATTAAAACCACCGGGCCCGTCCCGTTTTTCATGATTGCGACCACGCCATAACTGACGAATGCTGGATTTTCATACTTGCCAATGTGCTCAGTTACGTCGTAGCCCATGGCGCGCAACTGTGTGGCGAAGAACGACGACGTTTTCTCTTCATGATGCGACAACTCGGGCGCGGCATGCAGCGTTTTGTAAGTTGCAACCAGCGACGCGATGTTCCGATCGATCATGGCGTCGAGTGGTCGTTGTGCATGGATTACCGTTGCCGACAACGCGGTGAAAACTAAAGTGATAAGACGGATTCTATTTCGCATTGATTGCTCCAGTAGAAGAATTTGGAAAAGTCTTGATCATATGAAGGTATCCAAAAGAGCGGGGGCAAGGGCGGGGTCCCCAGCGGGGCAGCCCCGCTGGGGTGCTAATCCCACCTTCCTAACCTGCGAGATTAGGCCAGTTGTTTGATTATCTCGCGGTGAAAGCCTTTCAATCGGAAATGATGAACTACTCCGAAAACCTCATGGTCGGGAAGGCGGGCTTGCCCCCGCTGCCTTTCCGCCAGAGGCGCTGGGCCCAAAATACCTCATCACTCGCCCGCATCGATGCCTTTTTTAACTTCGTCGATCGCGTTGTTAACGTAGCCAATCGCTTTCACCCGATGGCCGCCCTTATCCGACGTTGCTGCTTCAAGATTTGCCTTTGCGTCGCGCAGCAGATCGAGCGCGCGCTGCATGTGCGGCTGGTCTGGCGAATTTATGAGCAGCGCGAACAACGCATGATGATTGTGGCGGCGATCGAAGCGGATGCCTTCATTGATTTCGGAAATAGCGGAATTGATGTAGCCAATCGCTGCCGCGCGGTGGCCGCCTTTATTGCGCAGCGCTGACTGCAATTGCGCGCGCGCTTGTTGCAGACTGACGCGGGCGGCCTGCATTCGCGGTTGGTCGGCGAAACTGATTGCGGCGAGACTCGTCAGTAGGACTAAAATTCCCAGGATGCGTTTGCTATTTAACATAACGATGAATCTCCTTAAGATTTGTCTGGAAAAGCAAGGTAGTTTTTGAAGCGGCGCTAATCCTACAACTTTCCTTGTTGTCGTAACAAGATATTCTGCAGAACCGGGAGCGGTTCTATGAAAGGGCTGTCAAGAAAAAAGTTTCACCTAAGCCGCCGAAAGTTCTCGACAACTA
>DASQPM010000030.1:0-4700 GCA_035643935.1 Pyrinomonadaceae bacterium
AGGAAGCGAATATGGCCTTTCCAAATGGATCTCATATGCAATTCTCCTGGGAGCGCGAGCATAGTGCCCGCATCGGGGAGGGCACCGACTTCGGTTGCGCCTTTACTCGAAAACTAGAAACTCGAACTTGAAACTCGAAACTTCTTCACCCCTAAGACACGCTCACCGGCTCTCGGCCGGTGTGGGCCCGTATTATGCGGTCGCTGGGCCAAGTATGTAAAGAATTATGTCATACACCTGCCTAAATGCGCTCCGCAAGCGCTACCGACAAATCCCATTTGCTCGCTGCCTACCGCCCACAGTCCCTGCTTAAATCGCGTGCCGCAGCGCGTTGCGCATAGCTTTCGCAGATTGCCAGCGCTCGTTTGGGTCTTTGACCAGGGCCCGATCCACAATCTCGCAAACGGCTGCGGACAATTCAGGCGCGCGCTCGCGCAGGGGAATTGCCGGCTGCTCAAAGATCGCTTTGATCGTTTCCGACATACTGGCATTCCGCCCAATATTCAAAGCGAGTTTACCGCTGAACAAACTATACGCTGTCATGCCAACCGCGTAGATGTCAGACTGCGGTTTCACATCGCGAAAGTTTTTCAGTTGCTCCGGCGGCATGTAGGCGAGCGTACCTGCCATCTCGCCTGCCATAGTCACGCCGCTCATCCCCGATTGCGTGAAGCTCTTCGCCAGTCCAAAGTCAGTTAGCTTCGCCGACAATTCATTCCCCGAATTCCGCACCAGGATGTTTTGATCTTTGATGTCGCGATGAATGTAGCCGTGGTCATGCGCGTGAGACAGCGCATCGAGCGCCTGCGTGATAATTGAAATTGTGTCGCGAGCAGGCAAGCGGCCGCCGCGCGAGTCAGCAAGTTTTGCCGCATCTGCGCCGTCGACGAATTCCGTTACCAGGTAGACGACGCCGTTATGCACGCCGCGATCGATAAACTCGACGATGTTTGGATGCTTAAGCGCCGCCGCCACATCGACCTCGCGCAGGAAGCGGCGCATCGCTTTGTCGCTGACAGCAAACTCCGGCAAGAGCGTTTTGATCGCGACGGCCCGTCCGCCTTTTTCATCACGCGCCAGCGTCACGCAACCCATACCGCCGCGACCAAGAACGCGAATCATCTCGTAACCCGGAATCGGCTGTGGCGTGTTTCTCAATTCCGCGCGGCAGTCTTCACAAAGAAAAGTTAAATGCTCGTCCGCGGTGGCAACCTGAGCTTGTTCACTGCGGCCACAGTTCAGACACTGCACGGCGACCATGATTGGTTTTGCGGAAGCGTGGCCTGGCTGCGAATCTGCCACCGCCTCACTCGAGACAACTTCAACCAGCAATACAGTTTCACCGCCCTGAATCTTGTCTCCATTCTGCAGGGCGACTTCCGAAACTTTGCGACCGTTTACAAATGTTCCGTTGGTCGATCCCAAATCGCGCAGCAGACAGTGGGGTGGCGAAATCTCGAGCAGGCAATGGTGCCGGGAGAAAAAGCGGTCATCGGGAAGGTAGAGATGCGAATCGCTGGTCCTGCCAACCAGAAAAGTGTCAGGTTGAGTGAAGCAAAAGATGCGGTCTTTGTAAGGGCCGGCTAAAACTTTTAAGTTGACTTGCATCGGTCAGTCCAAAGTCCAAGGTCCAAAGTCCAATGTCCAACGTCCGAGTAGGACAAGCAGTTCAGAGTCCAACCTTCAGGTTGTTCTTTGGTGGCGTCGCAAGCTGAAGCTTGTACTCTGAACTACTCGAGCTTCAGCGCAGGAGGTTAGACTTTGGACCTTGGACTTTGGACATTGGACTATCTTTTTATCTCGAGATCGTCGAAGGCCACTTCCGGAGTGTCACTGGTGTACAAGCCAACGAGGCCGCGCTTGAAGTTTTCAGTATCCGTGATGCGATCCAGGTACTGGCCGTTAACAAAGAACGAAAGCTCAGTGCCGCGCGAGCGCACCTCAAGCTGATTTGTGCTGGTACCGGTGCGGATAGCGCTCGATTTTGCCCAGGGCACGACTGTAGTCTGCTGGCCGCCTTTATGTTTAATGACTTCGTATTGCGGATCGGTCCCCGTGTAAATCAAAAGAGCATAATCCTCCAGGTCACCGGTCTTCGACTTTTCACCGTGCACAATTAAGCCAAAGCCCGTCGATGAAGGGGTGCCATCAACGCTGCGCGCGGTCACCTTAACGTCTGCGTTGCCAGTGTTGTACTCATCCGACGGCGCATACATCACCAGATAAGTCTTCTCCTTCGAGCGCATGTGGTATTCGTCGTTCTCGTACCAGATGTCGCCAAACGAAAAAGTTCCGGTACCCCATTTTGCTTCCGAGAAATCGTCGGTTACCAGCGGCGGCAGATTGGCGTCGGAGTTTATGTTTGAAACATTACCGTTCAAATTCGTATTCACGTTTCGGTTAGCGACGCTTGAATTAGTATTTGTGTTGTTAGTGTTGTTCGTATTCGAACTCATGCTCGCCAGGGCTATCAGCATGACAACCAGTCCAATGGCGATCACCCCGACGATGACCGCGCCACCAATAATCCACCAAATCGCACTTGATTTCTTTCGCGGAATCCGGCCGGGAACGCCTGCCGACGACGGCGCCCATTGTGGGGGTTGTGATGCGGGCATGGACGGGCGCGAAGCGGGAGGCTGCGAAACGTGTGCGGGCTCACTGCTCGCCGGTGGCACTGGTGGATAAATCTGTGTCGCCGGCGGATGCGTGTCGCGGATTTCAGTGTATCTGACGGTGGCGTTGGGATCGCCGCCGGGCGCTGATTCATTTACTAGCGGTGTGCCGTCTTCCAGACAGAAGTTAAGCGACGCATCGGTGTAAGTGCGATTACAACTGGGGCAACGTTTCATTTCTTGAAGGCGATCGGCGAAAACGAACGACAAGATTGTGGACTACGAGAAGAACGCAAACATTATAGGGAAAGCACGGAGAGGCTCAAAGGCTAGTTGCCCAAAGCTAGTGCCCCAATTTCAGTTTCCGCGTGTAACATCGGTGTGGGCTTTGCATAGAAAGTCGTAGGCTACTAAGTCTATTTGTGGGTCGACGAATACAGAACCGAGAGCGGTAGCGACTGGGTCGAACTTGCGATACACAACATCTGCATGGATCGCTGAGAACGCTACCTTACAATGACGGTGAACTCAACGCTTCGCAGACCCGTTCGCACCGCTCCCGGTTCTGTATTCGTCGACCCACGACAAGTAGATTATTCAGCCCAGAACACTACCAAGCTCAAACGCTCAATGGCTTGCCGCAGCGTCCGCAAAATTTTGTACCGGGCGCATACGAGGTGCCACAAGCTTTGCAGACAACTTCAACCGAACGCGGCGGCCGCCAATCAAGCGCCGCCGAACCAATGGGGATGCCACACTTGCCGCAGAACCGTATGCCGGCGGGGTACTGAGTGTGGCAACGCGGACAAGACACTTTGGTGACCGGCGCGCCGGATTGACTGACAACCGCAGCTTTGAGTTCTGAAGTGCCCACTCGCTCAAACGAACGATTCCCACAACGACCGCAAAATTTTATGCCTTCAGCGAACCTCGAGCCGCATTGCGTACACGCGACCACGTGTGGGGCACTGACCGCGCCGCCGGTGCGGCTATCCAAACTACCGCCACGCGATGGTGAAAGGTGTTCGCTTCCCGCCGCGCTCTTAAACTGGGCCTGAATAATCTGTTCAATGCCATCGGCGCGGACTTCGATAATTCGTTCGTCGTCAACCTCGCCGGCGCGCGCAACGCGAAGCACGTGTTGGCCCGGAACTATTGAACGAAGCACAACGCGTCCTGAGCGACCAACGCTGCCATGACGTTCGTCGTCAACATAAACTTCCGAGCCTTGCGGCGCCATAACGATCAGTGGGGATTCAGTGCTTTGCGGCGTTTCCGGCCGCTGTCTGCCGGCTGCGTCGAGTTCTTCAAACCATTCGCCGGCATTTTTTGGACGCGCCTGCGGTTCACGTGCGAGCGCATGCATGATCGCCTTTTCAACTTCGACGGGAATGTCCGAACGCAAACTCGATAACGGCGGCGGCGCCTGCATCAGCTTTTGCGCAACCAGCTGTGTCAAATCGCCGATAAATGGTGGCCGTCCGCCCAGCATGTGATATGCAATCGCTCCCAACGCATAGATGTCGGCGCGCGCATCCAGCGTTACGCCGGTTTGCATTTGCTCTGGAGCCATGTATTCAGGCGTGCCGATTATGCCGCGCGACTGTGGACCACTTTCAGAAGTTGCGTCCGAGCGGTCAGCGCTGACGATCTTTGCCAGACCAAAATCGCCCACCTTAACGAAGCCGTCGGCCATGCTGTTACCTGCCGGTTTTCGCTTTTGCATCAGGAAAATATTCGCCGGCTTCAGATCGCGGTGCAGTATTCCTTCATCGTGTGCCGCTTCCACCCCCGCCACGGCCTGACCAAGGATAGTAATTGTGCGTTGCAGGTCGAGGGTGCCTTCGCGCCGCAGCAGTTGATAAAGGCTTTCGCCTTCAACGTATTCCATCACCAGGAAGAAGACACCGTCGGCGCTTTTGCCAAAGTCGGTGACATCAACGACGTTGGGATGGCGGATCGAAGCAGCGGCGCGTGCCTCGCGTTCAAAGCGTGCGATGGCTTCGCCTTCTTGCAGATCTTCGTCGTTGAGTATGTCGGGCCGGACGGTCTTGACGGCGACGCGGCGAGTAACGAGGTTCTGGT
>DASQPM010000031.1:0-3283 GCA_035643935.1 Pyrinomonadaceae bacterium
GCTCACGCTTGAGCAGCTAGGAATTCTCCGGCAGTTGCGTCAACAAGCGCGTGATGCAAGGCGAAATCGGCTGCTGGATAATTCAACTGGGCAACGCCGGCAAGACATTGAGGGTCGCCGTTCACTGCAAAACCAACGCAACGGCGTGGGACCGCTTTTTCCGCGCCGCGCGTTACAGCGCAGACAGCAACCGTAAACCACCTATGACGGTCGCCTTCCGCTATTCAGCTACGTCTTCGTATAAAGTCTAACCATTCAAATAACTTCCGCTTGACGCTTTGCGCAAATATTGCGCATGATAAGCTGCTAGTTCAATCTGCCCATCGCCAAAGAAGCAGCGGATGCTCTTGACGAGCAGGCCCTGATAGCCAAATCTGCGGCTATCGCATGGGCAGCCGAGTCCCGGAAACAAACAAAAGTTTCTTACCGCCCGGCACCGTATCAGCCGAAATGAATTTCGCCACGCGCTCTCTTTTCGAGCTGCAAGAGACCACCTTGATAGCCGCCCGCGCTATCGCTGGTCTTTTCAAACGTCCGCGCTACTTTTCGGAAGCAATCACGCAGATGGACGTCATCGGCGTTGGCTCGCTGACAATTATCCTGCTGACAGGCTTTTTCACGGGCGGCGTACTGACGCTGCAAACGTTCCCCACGCTTCAATTCTACGGCGCACAGTCGCAAACCGGGCGCCTGGTTGCAATCTCGTTAGTACGCGAGCTGGGTCCAGTGCTTTGCGCTTTGATGGTTACTGGCCGGGTCGGCTCGGCTATAGCCGCCGAACTCGGGTCGATGACCGTGTCGCAACAGATCGACGCAATGCGCGCTCTGGGCACCGATCCCATCAAGAAACTGGTAGCGCCGCGGCTGCTTGCCTTAGTTATAACTCTGCCACTGCTGACCGTGGTCGCCGACCTGTTCGGCATTGGAGGCGGCGGCATAGCGGCTACGACGCTGTATGGTCTCTCGATAAATGAATTCGTGACTTCGGTTCGAGATGGCATCACGTCCGATGATATTATTGGCGGCGTCATCAAGCCGATTTGTTTCGCATTGATTATTAGCTCGATTGCCTGTTACAAGGGCCTAAGCACTGAAGGCGGCACTGTTGGAGTCGGACGCGCAACCACGAAGGCGGTTGTCAGCGCTTCAATTGTTGTAATTATTGCTGACTTCTTTCTGGCGCGGGCGCTGCAATACATACTTGGGATGCCACAAAACTGATCAATGACGCAATCATGATTTCCTCGGAACAAATTCATTCCAGCCAACCCCCTCCGGGACAGGTCAGCAAGAATGCTGCCGGCTCGACTTTTGCCGAAGTTGACGACAGCCATCGCATCATTCCCGCCATCGAGTTTCGCAACGTTCTGCTGGCCTTCGACGATCGCGTGGTTTTGAATCGGCTCAGTTTCAAAGTAATGAAGGGTGAGACAAAGATCATCCTGGGTGGATCCGGCGGCGGAAAATCGACCATCATCAAACTCGTGCTCGGCCTGCTAAAGCCTGACGAAGGACGAGTGCTGGTTGATGGCGAGGACATCACTGACTACAGCGAAGCGCAGATGATGAACGTGCGCAAGAAAATCGGCATGGTGTTTCAGGAAGGCGCGCTGTTTGATTCCCTTTCTGTATACGACAACGTTGCTTATCGCCTGCACGAGCAGGGATTGCCTGAGGAAGAAGTTGAGCCGGAGGTGCGCCGGATGCTTCGTTTCGTCAATCTCGAGGATGCGATTGACAAAATGCCCGCGGAACTCTCGGGAGGCATGCGACGTCGGGTTGGTATTGCGCGAGCCTTGATTGGCGATCCAAAGATTGTCCTCTTTGACGAGCCTACCGCGGGCCTCGATCCACCTACCGCGCGCACCATTTGTGAACTGGCAATGAAACTTCGCGATCTGGAAGACGTGTCGTCCATCTTTGTAACCCACGAGATGAACAATTTGGATTACATCTGTTCTGAATATGCCGTCGTGAACGAAGAAGGGCAGGTCGTGTTTGAGGTCGAAGGCGAAAGACTTTGCCTGATAAACAGTAAAGTGATGATGATGAAGGAAGGCAATGTAATTTTCAGCGGCACCGATGAGCGGCTACGTAAGGCGGAAGATCCGTACATCAAGAAGTTTCTACGTGGACACTAATGAAAGGATGAAGGCGGAGGATGAAGGAGGAAGGAAAATAGCGCACTCGCCAACAGAGCTGCCTTCACCCTTCTTCCTTTATCCTTCGTCCTTATAACCGCTATGCCAAGATCAACGAAGCAAGTAAGCTTGAACCAGCTACGCGTCGGCATTTTTGTGCTGGTTTCCATAATAATTCTGATTTTTTTGATCCTGAACGCATCAGGCGATATAAATCCCTTCACCAAGAAGCTTCATTTGAAGGCGCAGTTCAGCGATGCAAACGGCTTGCGCGAAGGGTCGGAAGTTCGCCTCGCGGGCGTGCGCGTCGGCAAGATTGAAAAGGTCACATTGCTGCCGCCGTCAACCGAGCCGACCGCCAAGCGCGTCGAGGCATTGATGACTATTGACTCGAGGATCGACGGCCGTCCGGCGAGCGAACGAATACGGCAGGACTCAACTGCGCAACAAGGATCTCCCAGCCTGCTTGGCAATGAGATGTTGATTAATATCAGCCCCGGCACAGCGTTGGGCCAACCGGTCAAGGACTACGATATCCTTCCTTCTGCCAGCTCAAACACGGTTAACGATTTCGCAACTTCCGGAACCGACCTCGCTCAGCGTCTGAGCAAACTTTCGGATCAGATTAGTTTGATTGTGAAGGACGTGCAGGAAGGCAAAGGCACGGTCGGACGTCTGTTCAGCGACGAGGCGCTTTACAACAACCTCAATGCAACCGTCCGCGAAACGGAAGACGTGATGCGGCAGATACGTTCCGGTAATGGTTCAGCCGGCAGGTTTGTGAACGATCCCGCGCTTTATAACAACGCAAACGAGATTGCATTGCAGTTACGACAAATTGCTACTGATTTGCGGGCCGGGCGCGGCAGCGCGGGTAAGCTGCTAACAAGCGACGAGCTTTACAATCGCATTAACCACACGGCCGACCGGCTGGATCGCTCGGTTGATCAAATCAACGACATTATCTCAGACATCAATTCGGGCCACGGAACCATTGGAAAACTGATCAAGGACGAGCAAATGTATAATGACGCGCGCGCCGCGATCGCACGTTTCAATACCACCGCCGAACGAATCGACAACGTCGTGGCCGGCGCGCAAAGAGGCGAAGGCACCTTCGGCAAACTGCTCACCGACGACGC
>DASQPM010000032.1:0-2623 GCA_035643935.1 Pyrinomonadaceae bacterium
TTCAGGCGCAGATCATGAATCTTCTGGCAAACCTCCAGCGGCAAAAGAATCTGACATACCTGTTCATTTCTCACGACCTGCGAGCCATTCGCCACGTTTCTGATCGCGTGGCGGTAATGTATTTGGGAAAACTGGTTGAAATAGCAGACGCCAAAGCTATCTACTCCGATCCTTTAATGCCTTACACCAAGGCGCTCATCTCTGCGGTGCCGGTGCCGGATCCGGTAGTTGAAGCAACACGCCAGCGAATCGTCCTCGAAGGCGACGTGCCGTCTCCAATCAATCCGCCGCCGGGCTGCCGTTTTCATACTCGCTGCCCTTACATGATTGAGACGTGCAAACAGGTGGTGCCGCCCTTGGTTGAGATCAAGCCAAACCACTTTGCCGCCTGCATTCGCATCAGTGCTGACCAGCCCGATATTGAGAAGGTCGCGCCCGGCGCCGCCCCGGGACTCGATACCGCCCAAAGAGTCATCAGCCAGTAATTCCCCGAAATTCCTGCCAAAACCTCGATATGCAACGCCGCTGGGTGCATGAAAAGCGTTTGCTATTAGTCGTTTATCAATAGGGCAAGTTGTTCTATTAAGCAGGGTTCGGCTCGTGCTGCGCTGCCCGGTGTCTTAATTGAGGGGCTTTTTGTAAGCGGAAATCAGGAACTTATACTGAAACAACGGCTCTCGCGCGTTTTGCGCTGCGACTTTCGAAACTAATCCAATGCCACGTCGCAAAAAAAAATCTGATGCCAAGCGAGCGGTAACGAAGAAATCCGTGTCCAGCGATGAGAGCGCGCAAGAGATCATTCAGGAACATCCCGAGGATGCACCGGCGGGCTGGCTCGAGGTTCAGGAGAAATTGGCAAGTTCACTCGGGCTTTCGCTGTTGCTCGTTGACGGGCGACAACCTCCCGCGGTCGCGGCTTCAAACAACAATTCGATCTGTCACGCATTTCAATCATCGCCCGAGTACGTTCGTCTTTGCGATCCATACTGCGGCGACGCACACCGGCGCGCAATGAGCGCGGGCTCCGTGGTCCATTACAAATGTCACGCCGGGCTCGAGTGCTTCACTATGCCGATTGAGATCGGCGGTGAACCAAACCTCGCTGCCATTGGCGGGCGTGCCTTCGTTAGCAGTGCTGACTATCGTTCGCTGGCCGATCGCTTTCGCGAAGGTGAATTGAACGACTTACTCGATCGCGCGCCGTTCGACAATGTGATCTTTTCTGAGCCGCAGCGGCTGACACAGCTGTCGGCAAGTCTGGACAAAGCTGCGCGTGCTTTTTCCGAGTCCGGTCCTACAGTGCCGCCCGAATTATCCGGCGAAATGAAAACCGAGTCGGCCATCGAAGCGGAAGCACTCGCCGCGGTAACAAAAACCAGCGACACCTCGCCGGCCGCAGAAAGGCATCCGGATCTTCAACGCGAAGTGGAGCGCTTGCGCGGTGAATTGCAGCATCGTTCGGCCCTTGCTGAATCGCTAAAACATTTTCTCGAGCGTATCAGCTCCAAAGAACCGGAACAGACTTATGCGGCGATATTGACGCATGCGAAAAACCTGCTGCGCGCCGAACGCGCTTCGCTAATGGTCCTTGATGAAGACGCAAACGAACTTGTCTTAAGGGGAGCCATTGGACTGGCTGTAGCGAAAGAAGAAATAGGTCGCCCCCGGATTGGCGAAGGTATTGCCGGCCAGGTGATCGAATCCGGGCGGCCAATGGTGGTCGCCAATGCAGCGAGCAAGGGTCTGTTAGTTTCTCAAGGAAAACGCGACTACAAAACGCCTTCGTTCATCAGTTATCCGATAACCATGCGCGGGCGAAAGATTGGCGTGCTCAACTTGACGGACAAAATGAGCGGCGAACCTTTCAATGAGGTGGATTTGAGTTTGCTCGAGCTCGTCGGTCCGCAGATCGCGATTGCACTCGAACGTGCTGAATGGCAGGACCGCGCCACTCAGTTCCAATTGATGTCGATAACCGATCCGCTCACTGGACTGCTCAATCGCCGCTATCTGGAAGAGCGCTTGACTGAAGAACTGAACCGTTCGACCCGCTACAGCTATTCGATGAGCTGTTTGATGATCGACATTGACGACTTCAAGAAATATAACGATCTAAACGGACATCAAGCAGGTGACGCCGCTTTGAAGATCACGGCACATTGTCTCAAGGCTACGCTGCGTTCTGCTGATATCGCCTGCCGCTATGGTGGCGAAGAGTTTTGCATTCTGTTGCCGCAAACTTCGCTTACCGAAGCAGGCGTAATCGCCGAGCGCATGCGACAGCGTGTGGCGGAAACCGATTATCCCTATGGCAAGACGCAGCCCCTGGGCGTTGTCAGTATCAGTGTTGGCATATCAACGTTTGCCAGGAACCTCGATACTGCCGAGAAAGTGATCTCCGCCGCGGACCGCGCCCTTTACAACGCCAAGCACCAGGGGAAAAACCGCATTGAGTTTTATGTTGAAAACGTCGCCGGCTCACCAGCTAACAAATGAGTTCCAGCCCAGAGCAATTGCGGCGCATTCTTGGCCGCGTTAAGCGCGCAGAGTTTGTTGGCAGGACAGCCGAACTCGAGCGCCTTGTATCCCACGGCTCGCACGCCGGCAGTGCGCGCCAAGCGAG